>JBFJQO010000151.1:0-6178 GCA_041616535.1 Woeseiaceae bacterium
CGACGCCCTCGAGGTGGTCGGCACGGGTGGCATTACGATCATCGACCCGAGCGATTTGAAGTATTCTTCGATGGACAAGGCGCGCCGCGGCGAGCCGGTCAGCCTGATCGGAGTGAAGCTGCACATTCTCGTCGCGGGCGGCCGCTATGAAATAGCGACGCGCGAGGCGTACGCAGAATGAGAATAGAAAGTACGAACGTGTATGTCGGGCCGAACCTGTTCGCGCGCTTCCCCGTCATCCGGCACATTCTCGATCTCGGGGAACTCGAGCAATGGCCGACGGCCAGGCTCGGCGAGGCTTTCACCGGCGCGCTGCTCGAGATCCTGCCCGGGCTGCACGAGCATGGCTGCTCGTACCAGGAGCCCGGCGGCTTCATACGTCGCCTGCGCGAAGGCGAGGGCACTTGGCTCGGGCATGTCATGGAACATGTCGCCATCGAACTCCAGGTCATCGCCGGTTCCGACGTGACGTTCGGTCGCACGCGCTCGATCGACGACCGGCCAGGCTTCTACAACATGGTCTTCCAGTACAAGGACGCCGCGGTCGGGCGCCAGGCGAGTAAACTCGCGCTCGAGCTGATCGGACATCTGCTGCCCGCCGAACTGCGCTTCGACGGCGCCCCCGGAGACGACTGGAACTTTGCCGAGAAGCGTGACGGCTTCATTCGCTACGCGCAGCGCCGCGAGTTCGGTCCGAGCACGGCGTCGCTCGTCCGGGCGGCCGAGGCGCGTGACATCCCGTGGTTACGACTCAACCATTACAGCCTCGTGCAGTTCGGCCATGGCCGCTACCAGCAGCGCATCCAGGCGACGACGACCGGTCGCACGAGTAACATCGCCGTCGAGCTGGCGTCCGACAAGGAAGAGACCAACGGCATCCTGCGTGACCTCGGGCTGCCGGTACCGCAGCAGATCGTCGTGCGCGAGCCCGAGGACGCGGTACGCGCGGCCGAACGCATCGGCTACCCGGTCGTGCTCAAGCCGCTGGCCGGCAATCACGGTCGCGGCGTCGCCATCAACCTGCGCACGCCCGAAGAAGTCGAGGTCGGTTTCCGGAAAGCGAGCGAACACGGCCGCACGATCGTCGTCGAGAGCTATATCGAGGGCTTCGATCATCGCCTGCTCGTGATCGACGGCAAGCTCATCGCCGCGGCCAAGCGCGTGCCGGGTCATGTCGTCGGCGACGGCGAGCACTCGATCGAGGCGCTCGTCGACATCGTGAACCAGGACCCGCGCCGCGGCGTCGGCCACGAGAAAGTGCTGACGCGCATCGAGTTCGATCACCAGGCCGAGCGCCTGCTCGCGAAACTCGGCTACGACCGCAGCACGGTGCCGGAGAAGGGCGAGATCGTGTACCTGCGCTCGACCGCCAATTTGTCGACGGGCGGCACCGCGATCGACGTGACCGACGTCATCCATTCGGACAACCGTGAAATGGCGGTCCGGGCCATCAAGGCCATCGGTCTCGACATCGGCGGCGTCGATTTCCTGACGAAGGACATCACCGAGTCTTACCGCCACACGGGCGGCGGCATCTGCGAGGTCAACGCGGGGCCGGGCTTCCGCATGCACGTCGCACCGTCGGACGGCACGCCGCGCGACGTGGCCGGACCCGTCATCGACATGCTGTTTCCGCCCGACACGCCGCGGCGCATACCGATCGCCGCCGTCACGGGCACCAACGGCAAGACGACGACGTCGCGCATGCTCGCGCACATCCTGAAGATGAGCGGCCGGACCGTCGGCCTGACGTCGACGGACGGCGTCTACATCGACGGCAAGCTGTCCGTGCCCGGGGACATGACGGGCCCGGTGTCGGCGCAGATGATCCTGCGCGACCCGTCCGTCGACGCGGCCGTCATGGAGACGGCGCGCGGCGGCATGCTGCGCAGCGGCCTCGGCTTCCAGGAGTGCAACGTCGCGGGCTGCATCAACGTCTCGTCCGATCATCTCGGGCTGCGTGGCATCGACACGCTCGCGCAGCTGGCCGAGGTCAAGCGCATCCCGATCGAGATCGCGAAGGACGCGGCCGTTCTCAACGCCGACGATCCGCTGTGCCTGCAGATGGCCGATCACACGGACGCGGAGAAGATCTCCTACGTCACGATGAACCCGGCCCATCCGCTCGTGAAGCGCCACATCCAGGCGGGCGGGCAGGCGTTCGTGCTCGAGCAGGGCATGAACGGGCACATGATCACGATCTATGACAACGAGACGCACACGCCGCTCGTTTGGACGCACCTGATCCCGGCGACGATCGAGGGGCGCGCGCTGCACAACGTGCAGAACGCGATGTTCGCCGCGGCGCTCGCCTACAACATGAACATCGGTCTCGAGGACATCCGCCAGGGCCTGCGTACCTTCGATTCGACCTTCTTCCAGGCACCGGGCCGCATGAATATCTACGACGAGCATCCGTTTCGCGTCATCCTCGACTACGCGCACAATCCTGCCGCCGTCAGGGCGATGTGCGATCTCGTCGATCGTTTCGACGTCGACGGCAAGCGCATCGTCGTGCTCGCGGCGCCCGGGGACCGCCGCGACGAGGACATCCGCGAGATCGCGTCGATCGCCGCACCGCATTTCGATCACTTCATCTGCCGCTGCGACGACAATCGTCGCGGGCGCGGCGAGGACGAAGTGGCCGTCATGCTGAAAAACAGGCTGCTCGAGGACGGCGTCTCGGCCGACCGGATCGAGGTCATACCGGACGAGCAGGAGGCCAGCACGCGCGCACTCGAGATGGCGCGGCCGGGCGACCTGATCCTGATCCTCGGCGACAACACCAAGCGCGCCTGGAAACAGATCATCTACTTCAACTCCGGGAACCGGGTCGACGGTGGTAACAAGACGTCGACGGCGACGATCGACCTGCCGCAGTTCGCCGACTTCGATTTCGACGCCGACGTCGAGATCATCAGCGACGAACGCGGCGTGCGCATCGCGCGGGAAGAAGGCGACTGAGACAGGGCCTGAGCAATGGATCTTGTCGACGCCCGCAGGCTGACCGGCCCCAACGTCGTATTCGACCACATCGGGTCGATTCTCGACGTGGCATGCACACCCGGGGAAACCGATGCGCTGGTTCCCGTCTGGGCGGATAACGTGGCGCGCATGCTCGAAGCGCTCGACTGGCCCTCGGCAGAGTTTGCGTTCCGCAGGCTCGAAGGCGGCGTCAGCCTCGCGTTCTCGGCCCCGATCGATCAGCTCTACACCGCCTCGGAGATCAACGAGTGGGCGTGGGCCGCCAGTGCGTTCGAGCTTGGCGCGGTCGACGAGGAGCCCGATTTCGACGCGGCCGTCGGGGCGTTGGGCCGAGCGGCCGCGGACGAGTCGAACGTCGAACTGATGTGGCTCGTCGACGAGGCGGCCGCGCACGGCAAGACGCTGCTCTGGGACGACGACGAAGTCTCGGTCGGCCTCGGCAGCGGTTCCGAAACCTGGCCCGTGCGCGACATCCCCGATGCGTTCGACTGGGATCGCTTTCACGACGTGCCGATCGCGGTCGTCACGGGCACCAACGGCAAGACGACGTCGGTGCGCTTCGCCAAGCACATCCTGCGCGAGGCCGGCCACAACGTCGGCGTAAGCTCCACCGACTGGATCGCCGTCAACGAGCATATTATCGATCGCGACGACTGGTCCGGCCCGGGGGGCGCGCGCGCCGTGCTGCGGCAAAAGCAGGTCGACGCCGCCATTCTCGAAACCGCGCGCGGCGGCCTGCTGCGCCGCGGCCTCGGCGTGGCACGGGCCGATGCCGCCTTGATCACCAATATCAGCGAGGACCATCTCGGGGACTTCGGCTCGCGCAACATCGGGGAATTGCTCGACATCAAGTGGGTGCTGAGCCGCGCGGTTCGCGAGGCCGGCAGGCTCGTGCTCAACGCCGATGACGAGCGGCTCGTCCGCAAGTCGCTGGATTACGACGGCGAGATCGTCTGGTTCAGTCTCGATTCCGGCAACGAGACCGTCGACAAACACATTGCAGGCGGCGGCACGGCCTTTGTCCTCGACGACGGGGAGCTCGTCGTGCGCAACGCCGGGCACGCCGTCATCTGCCGCGACGACGAGATACCGATCGCGCTCGGGGGTGCCGCGAAACACAATGTGGCGAACGCGCTCGCCGCGGCGGCGCTGACCTGGTGCCTCGCTGTGCCCGTCGAGACCATCGGCCGGGGCCTGCGGACGATGCAGCAGGACGAGAACCCGGGACGCTGCAATCTCTACGAGCTCGACGGCTACAAGGTACTGATCGACTTTGCGCACAACCCGGCCGCGATGTCGGCGCTGTTCGACATGGCGCGCGCGATACCGGCCCGTCGCCGCGCCTTGTGCTTCGGCCAGGCCGGCGACCGGCCCGACGACCTCATCCGCGAGCTCGCCCGCGATGCGTGGGCGATCGGCCTGGATCGCGTCGTCGTGTCGGAACTCTCGAAGTACCATCGCGGCCGCGGGCACGGCGACGTGTTCCGCCTGATCCGCGACGAATTGTTGCAGCGGGGCGCGGCGCACGAGCAGGTTTGCCACCACGAAGAAGAACTCGAGTCGCTCGAGGATGCGCTGGACTGGGCAGAGCCCGGGGATCTCGTAATCATGCTCGCGCTCGGCGGCGCGAAGCCCGTGCAGGAGCGGCTCAGGGCGCTGGGCGCAACGTAAATTCCACGATCGCGGCCGCGACCGCATCGGTCGTCCCCGGGGACAAGATATTGCCGGCGAGGACGGGCCCGCCCGGGGGCATCCGCCAGCGTGACTGGCAGGAGCCAGAGCCAGCGCTTACTCAAGGCTCAGCAGCTTGGCCCAGTGTTTCTGCTCGATCGGCATGATCGACAGGCGATTGCCCTTGCGGGTCAGAATCAAACCGTCGAGGCCCGGTGTCTCCCTGATTTCCGCCAGCGTAATCGTGCGTTTCAGCTTGCGCACGAATGCCACGTCCACGAGGCACCAGCGAGGGTCTTCCTCGGTACTTTTTGGATCGTAATACTTCGACTGGGGGTCGAACTGGGTCGGGTCGGGGTAGGGTTCGCTCGCGACCTCCATGATCCCGACGATGCCGGGCTCCTTGCAATTCGAGTGGTAAAAAAAGATCTCGTCGCCGATCTTCATCTCGTCGCGCATCGTATTGCGCGCCTGGTAGTTGCGGATGCCGTCCCAGGGTTCGCGGCCGTCGCGCTCCAGATCGTCGATGCTGTACGCATCCGGCTCCGATTTCATCAGCCAGTATGCCATGTGTAATTCTACGGATTGTCCGGGACGGAAATGGCGCGCAGTTTAGCACGTCTGTCAAGCGCCCCACGCGTCAATCCGCGTGTTAGGATTGCGCCTCGCGCATCCGCACGCGACCCCGGGAGGACGTGACAAGATGACCAACGTGCTGGCAAACATTTTCGGTACGTCGCCGGTCCAGCCGCTCGAAAAGCACATGGATATTGCCTATCGCTGTGCGAAGAAGCTGCGGCCATTCTTCGATGCCGTGGTCGCGAAAGACCACAAACGCATGGCCGAAGTGCGCAGCCAGATCGAGGCGCTCGAGCACGAGGCGGACAACCTTAAAAAAGAGATTCGGCTGAACATGCCCAAGAGCCTGTTCATGCCGGTGCCGCGCGAGGATCTGCTCGAGCTGCTGCTCGTGCAGGACAAGATCGCCAATCGGACGAAGGACGTCTCCGGCGTCATCATAGGACGGAAGATGGAAATTCCGGAGCCGATTGCGCAGCAGTTCGTTGAATTCGTCGACAGCAACATCGACGCGACCAAGCAGGCGCGCAAGAGCGTCCGCGAACTCGACGAACTGTTTACGGCGGGATTCAAGGGCGCCGAGGTCGCATTGGTGTCCGAGCTCATCGAGGAACTCGACGCGCTGGAAACGCGCACGGACGAGCAGCAGACTCTGATTCGCTCCGCACTGTTCCAAATTGAAAAGACGCTCGACCCGATCGACGCGATCTTCCTTTACGAAGTCATCCAACTGACGGGCGAGATTGCCGACATGGCCGAGCGTGTCGGCCGCCGCCTCGAGCTCCTGCTGTCATAAGAAGAAAAAATGGAAGCACAATACGTTTACATCGGTCTGGCCGCGGCGTTCGGCCTGTTCATGGCCTGGGGAATCGGTGCCAACGACGTCGCCAATGCGATGGCAACGTCCGTCGGCTCGAAAGCACTGACGATCAAGCAGGCGATA
>JBFJQO010000152.1:0-6175 GCA_041616535.1 Woeseiaceae bacterium
GGTTCGTCGATCTACGACATCGATTTCGTATTTCTCGACGGCGTCGATCGCCACCCGGAGGGATGCGGTTTCTCGGTCATCGATCACCTGACCCACAACGTCTACCGCGGGCGCATGGAATACTGGGCGAAGTACTACGAGGAGCTGTTCAATTTCCGCGAAATCCGCTACTTCGACATCAAGGGCGAATACACGGGCCTGCTCTCGAAAGCGATGACGGCGCCGGACGGCAAGATCCGCATCCCGCTCAACGAGGAGGCCTCCAAGGGCACGGGCCAGATCGAGGAATACCTGATGGCGTTCAACGGCGAAGGCATCCAGCACATTGCCTTTTCTTGCGACGACCTCTACGCCTGCTGGGATGCCCTCAAAGCCAACGGCATCGAGTTCATGACGGCCCCGCCGAGCGCCTACTACGAGATGCTCGAAGAACGCCTGCCGGGTCACGGCGAACCGCTCGACGAGATGCGCTCGCGCGGCATTCTGCTCGACGGCTCGACCGAGGGCGGCGAGCCGCGCTTGCTGCTGCAGATATTCTCGGCCAACATGGTCGGGCCGACGTTCTTCGAGTTCATCCAGCGCAAGCAGGACGAAGGCTTCGGGGAAGGCAACTTCAAGGCCTTGTTCGAGTCCATCGAGCGCGACCAGGTGGCGCGCGGCGTTGTCAACGCCAACGGCTGAGGACCGCAGCATGCAATTAAAACGCATTCACCACGTTGCCTACCGCTGCAGGGATGCGAAGGAAACGGTCGAATTCTACCAGCGCGTGCTGAACATGGAGTTCACGATCGCCTTCGCGGAGGACCGGGTTCCTTCGACCAGGGAGCCCGACCCCTACATGCACGTGTTTCTCGATTGCGGCATGGGCAACGTGCTCGCCTTTTTCGAACTGCCGACGCAACCCGACATGGGACGTGACGAGAACACGCCCGCCTGGGTACAGCACATCGCGTTCGAGGTCGAGGACTACGATGCCCTGCTCGCGGCCAAGGAACGCGTCGAGGCCGAGGGGCTGGACGTCATCGGGCCGACCAATCACGGCATTTTCCAGTCGATCTATTTCTTCGACCCAAACGGCCACCGGCTCGAGCTCGTCGCCAACACGTACACACAGGAACAGGTCGACGAACTCAAGCGCGTCGCGCCCGACATGCTCGAGGAATGGAGCCGCACGAAGAAAGCGCCTCGCCATGCGGCCTGGCTGCACGAACTGGAATTCACAGGAAGCAAGGATCCTGCTTCGCAGTGATTGGCGACCGCATTGCGAGCCAGTCGCCGCAAGACAAGGAATGAGGAGAGAAGTTTGTCCACGACAAATGAGCGACGAATAACGCAGTATTGCGGCGACTGGCGCCGCAACCCGGAGGGCCGCGGCCCCATTTCCAATAGACCATTGTTGCAGCTCGCTCATGTAGCGTTGCTACATTTCGCTCGCTGCGCCTCGGCCTCCCGTAAATGGGTCCGCGGTGCGACCACCACTCACTGCGAAGCAGGATCCCTATGAAACTTGCATCCCTCAAGGGTGGCCGCGACGGCCGTCTCGTCGTCGTATCGAAAGACCTGCAACGCCATCTCCCTTTGCGAGGCGGCTCGCCGGCGACCTTGCAAGGCGCCCTCGACGACTGGGCCAATGCCCGTCCCGCGCTGGAAAAGCTCGCGGCGCGCGTCGATGCCGGTGAGGGCGAGCCCTTCGACCAGGCCGCCTGCCACTCGCCGTTGCCGCGCGCCTACCAGTGGGCGGACGGTTCGGCGTACGTGAACCATGTCGAACTCGTGCGCAAGGCGCGCGGTGCGAAGATGCCCGACAGTTTCTGGACCGACCCGCTCATGTACCAGGGCGGCTCGGACTCCTTCCTCGCACCACGCGATCCGATCCCGGTCGCCGACGAGGTTTTCGGCATCGACTTCGAAGCGGAGATCGTCGTCGTGACGGACGACGTGCCGATGGGCGTTTCGGCCGAGGACGCGCTCGGCCACATCCAGCTCGTCATGCTCGTCAACGACGTGTCGCTGCGCGGCCTGATCCCGGCCGAGCTGGCCAAGGGCTTCGGCTTCTTCCATTCCAAGCCCTCGAGCGCATTCTCGCCGGTCGCGGTCACGCCGGACGAGCTCGGCGACGCCTGGCGCGACGGCAAGTTGCACCTGCCGCTGTTGTCGTTCTTCAACGGCGAGCCATTCGGCAAGCCGGATGCAGGTGTCGACATGACGTTCCACTTCGGCCAGCTCGTTGCACATGCTGCGAAGACGCGGCCGTTGTGCGCCGGCAGCCTGATCGGCTCGGGTACGATCTCGAACAAACTCAACGGCGGTCCCGGCAAGCCGATCGCCGAAGGCGGCGTCGGCTACTCCTGCATCGCGGAGATTCGCACGATCGAGACGATCGAAAACGGCCGGCCGTCGACGTCGTTCATGCGCTTCGGTGACCGCGTGCGCATCGAAATGAATGACAAGAACGGCGCATCGATTTTCGGTACGATCGAGCAGACCGTCGAAAAATACGAGGGGCCTTAAGGCAAACCTGTGTCAATCCGCCTGTACAGCTATTGGCGATCGTCGGCCGCGTACCGCGTCCGCATCGCGTTGAACCTCAAGGACATCGCGCACGAGATCGTGCCCGTGTCACTGGCGCCCGGCGTCTCCGAGCACCGTGGCGACGCGTACCGGAAAAAAAACCCGCAGATGCTCGTGCCGTTTCTCGAGGACGGCGAACTCGGTATCGCGCAGTCAATGGCGATCCTCGAATACCTCGAGGAAACCTATCCCGAGACAGCCCTGCTGCCCGATGCGGAACCGCAACGCAGTCGCGTGCGCGCGTTCTGCCAGTTGATCGCCTGCGACATCCACCCGCTCAACAACCTGCGCGTCATGAATTTTATTCAGGACGAATACGGCGCCGACCCGGCGGGCCTCTGGTACACGCACTGGATCCACGAGGGCTTCAGGGCGGCCGAGACGCTGGCCGGCAATGGCCCGTTCGTCTTCGGCGACGACGTCACGCTCGCCGACGCGTTACTGGTGCCGCAGATGTACAACGCGCGGCGTTTCAAGGTATCGCTCGACGACTTCCCGAAGCTCGTTGCGATCGTCGAAAACTGCAACGAGCTCCAGGCGTTCCGCGAGGCGGCACCCGAAGCACAGCCCGACGCCGTGCAATAGGATGCCCTACTCCGCCAGTTCCTCGTCGAGCATCCTGACGAGCTCTTCACGACTGAAGCCGTTCTGCTGCCACTCGTTGAGCTCCACGAGCTCCCTCACGAGCGCCCGCACCGTGCGCCCGGCCTGTTCCTTGTTCGGTGTCACGAGATAGCGCCGCAACGCCACGTCGGCCGTGACCGCGTGCAGCAGGGCTGCCGACACGTCATCGGGCTCGTCGAGCGCGACTTCCCGTTCGGCCAGCTGCTTCGCTTCTTCGCGCATGTCGTCCGTCAAGGTCCCGCCCGCCGCAACGAGATCTCCGGTCATGCGTGCGATCGCCGAGCGCCGGATGTGCGACTTGTAAGAGCCGGGTTCGATGACGCTGACCTGGACGCCCGCGTCGGCCATTTCCGCGGCCAGCGAATCCGTGAGCGCCTCGACCGCGTGTTTGCTCATGCTGTAGACCGAACCTTCCGGCGACGAACGGATGCCGGCGATCGATCCGGTCGTGACGATGCGCCCCCTGCTCTCCACGATCATCGGGATGAACGCACGCGTCACGCGCACGACGCCCGTGACATTGACGCCGAAAACGAATTCCAACTCATCGTCGGTGACGGCGGCGACGGGCGCCCGCGTGGCAACGCCGGCGTTGTTCACGATCGCCCAGAGGCCCCGTCCTTCCTTCATGACGAGTTCGACCGCCGCGTCGACCTGGTCCTGTTTCGTCACGTCGAGCCGCACGCCTTGCACGTTCTCGATCGCATTCAGCTCGGCGAGGTCCGCGTCCTTGCGCGCCCCGGCATACACAAAGAAGCCTTCGCGCGCGAGCGTCTCCGTCATGTTGCGCCCGATACCCGTGCTCGCACCCGTAATCAGGACGGCTTTCTGTTCGCCTGCAGACGTCGGCAGCGATCCCAGGCTCACGGCCACCAGCACCACGGCTGCGATGACCCGGCGCAGCGACATCACTCCGCCTCCTCTGCCGCTGCGGCCGGCGGTGGATTCAGCGCGTCATCGAGCATCTTGACGAGCTCGTCGCGGCTGTAGCTGTAAGGACCCCACCGGTTGAGTTGCACGACTTCGTTGATCGCCGTGCCGATCGTCCATGCCTGTTCGTCGGCATTCGGCACGACGACGTAGCGAAGCAGCGGCGCGTCGGCAAACAGTGCGTGTTTGAAGGCCGCGGTGACCTCGTCGGGCGCCTTGTACGAGAGCTCGCGTTGTGCGGTCGCCTCGTAGGCTTGCTTCATCTCCTCGGTGATCTCACCGCCGGCCGCCGCGACCTGCTCAAGGCGGCGCGACACGCTGGTGCGGCGAATACGCGACTGGTAGTTGCCCGGCTCGATGACGCTGACCGCCACGCCGTGCGGCGCCATTTCGCCGGCCAGTGCATCGGTGTAAGCCTCGATCCAGTGCTTGCTGCCGCTGTAGGCGCTCCACCCGGGCCCGGCACCGGTGCCGGCGATCGACCCGGTCGTCGCGATACGGCCTCTCGACTCCATCACGAGCGGCGCAAACGCCTTGGTCGTGCGGTATACGCCCTCCACGTTGACGCGATAGACGAAGGCCTGCTCGTCGATCGGCGTATCCACGACGGGACCGCCGCCGCCGACGCCGGCATTGTTGACGAGCCCGTACAGCCCCGTGCCCTTCTCCTTGATCAGCGCCACGACGGCGTCGATCTCGTCCTGCTTCGTGACATCGAGCCGCACGGCCGTGATGTTCTCGATTGCGTCGAGTTCCGCGAGATCGGCATCCTTGCGCGCGCCCGCGTAGACGTGGTGACCGTCGGCCGCGAGCGACTCGGCGAGATGCCGGCCGATCCCCGTGCTCGCACCCGTAATCAGGATCGACTTCTGGTCCCCCGCCAAGGCGGCGGGCGATAAACCGCAAAGCGACAGTGCCGCCAGCAAGACAATCAAACGTTTCATGAGTACCCCTTCTTATTGTTGGGAAGCGGGTACTTTAGCACGGAGGTCGGCTTGCCGGTGTCCGCTAATTCGCGGCGCTCTCGCTCTCCGCCTGCCGGAACACACGCACGTAATCGACGAGCATCTGTTGGGGAAAGACGCTGTCGTCGATCGGCCCGCCGGCCCGCCCCCACATGCCACCGACGGCGATATTCAGAATCACGTGAAACGGGTGGTCGTAAGGCCAGGATCGCCAGCCGTTACCTTCATTGACGTAGGTAAAATACAGCGTGTCGTCGACGAAAATGTCGATGCGACCGGGCTTCCATTCCAGCACGTAGACATGAAAGGCTTCATCCACGTCATCGAGAATGACGCGCCCTTTGCGCTGCTCCCACGTTGCCCAGTAATAGGCCTCGTTGTGCACGGTGCCGTGCACGTGACCCATCTGGTAGCCGACGTGTTCCATGATGTCGATCTCGCCCGAGTTCGGCCAGGCATCGCAATCGGGGTTGCCTTGCCAATCGACGCCCTCGCCGCACAATGTGGCGTAGCGGAACGGGTCGCTCGGTAACATCCAGATCGCCGGCCACGTCCCCTGGCCACGCGGCAATTTCGCGCGGACCTCGAAACGACCGTAGAGGAAGTCGCCCTTGCCCGCGGACTGCAGGCGCGCGGAAGTGTAGGACGCCTCTCCGTAGTCTTCCTTGTGCGCCTCGATGACCAGGTGACCGTCCTCGACCCGTACATTGCGTCGACGTGACGTGTATGCCTGATCCTCATCGTTGACCTTGCGAGAGGGCCATACTTCGATATTCCAGCGATCGGGATCGGGTTCGCCGTCGACATCGAACTCGTCGCTCCAGACCAGTTGCCCGCCGCCTGACGTCGCGCGTATTGGCTGCACGGCGAGCGCGCTCAGTACCGGCTGACGCTCTGTCGCAGAAAACCCGATCGCCAATCGTTGATCGACGACTTCGACGTTGGGTACGGTCACCGTAAGCGCAGATCGGATCTTGCCGTCTCGCCACGACATCACGTCGATTTCCTGAATCACCCGGCGCCCGTTCACGTAGACATTGAACAAGCGCTCCCGCCCGCCGATTTCGGCCGGCTCTGCGAAGTGA
>JBFJQO010000153.1:0-6112 GCA_041616535.1 Woeseiaceae bacterium
AGGTTCTCGACGAAGGCCGACTGGATAAAGAGGCTGAGATAGGCGTCCATCAGTAGACCTCCGTCCTGTGGACTTCGTGAATCTGGTAGTCAGGCTTCTCGACCTGCGCGGTACGCCAGGTGCGGATGCCCCAGATCAACAGGCCGATGATGAAGAACGCGCTCGGCGGCAACAGCATGAGCCCATTGGCTTCGTACCAGCCACCGTTGGACACGAGTTCGAACACTGGGTAGCCGAGCAGCGTGCCCGCGCCGAACAGCTCGCGCAGCGTCGCGACCGCGATCAGAATGAGGCTATATCCGAGTCCGTTGCCGAGACCGTCGACGAAGCTCATAACGACGCCGTTCTTCATGGCGAAGGCTTCTGCGCGGCCCAGCACGATGCAGTTCGTGATGATCAGGCCGACGAACACCGACAGCTGCTTGCTCGTTTCGAACGCGTAGGCCTTGAGCAGCTGGTCGACGAGAATAACGAGCGAGGCGATGATCGTCATGTGGACGATGATGCGGATGTTGTTCGGGATGCGGTGCCGCAATGCGCTGATGGCGGCTCCGGCGAAGGCCGCGACGCTCGTCAGCGCGACGCACATGAGCAGCGCCGGCAACAGCGACGTGGTGACGGCCAGCGCCGAGCAGATGCCGAGCATCTGCAGCGTAACCGGGTTGTTGTCGACGAGTGGGTCGATCAGGACTTTGCGTGCTTCAGACATTAGCTCGCCTCGCGGAAGTTCTTCAGGTAAGGGCCGAAGCCGTGCGGCCCGGTCCAGTATTGCACCAGGTAGGTGACGCCGTTGGCCGTCAGCGTGGCGCCGGCGAGCCCGTCGATCAGGTGCTCGGCATCGGCGGCGTCGTCAGGAACGACACCCTTGACGACGCGGATCTGCGGGTCCTCGCCGCCGTCGTAGACCAGCTTGCCGGCCCACTGCGCGCGCCACGTGTCCTTGTCGATCTGGTCGCCGAGGCCCGGCGTTTCGGCGTGTGCGTAAAAGCGCAGGCCCCTGACCGTGTTGCCGTCGGGCGCCATCGACAGGTAACCGAGCATCGTCGACCAGAGGCCCTTGCCATAGACGGGCAGGATCACCTGGTCGATGCGCCTGCCGTCCATGACGAGGTAGACGGTGACGTAGCGCGGTCGCTGGCCGATGCCGGCAATGTCGAGGTCGCCCGGGATCGGAACAGTGAGCTCCGGATCGCCGTCGTCGGCATACGCACCGGTGTCGAGATCGACCGTGCGCGGCTCGATCGCGGCGAACAGTGCATCGACGTCCGCGCCCGGCTCCATGAGACCGGCCACGTCGAGGATGATCTGCTGGCGGAACAACTCCTCGTTGCGCTGCTGGACCGGCTTGAGCACGATCGCCGCGCTCGACACGATGATCGAGCAGACGAGGCTCAGGCCGATGGCGACGATCAGCGTGTTGGAAATGCTGTCGCGGTCGAATTCTTTTTTGTCAGACATTGCGGGTCAGCCTCCGTTTCACGTTGGCGCGCACGACGAAATGATCGATCACCGGGGCGAAAACATTGGCGAACAGGATGGCGAGCATGATGCCCTCCGGAAAAGCCGGATTGACGACGCGGATGACCCAGGTCATGAAACCAATCAGCAGGCCGAATACCCACTTGCCGGCATTGGTCTGCGCGGCGCTGACCGGGTCGGTCGCCATGAAGATAGCGCCGAACGCGAAGCCGCCGAGCACGACGTGCCAGTGCCACGGCATCGACATCATCGGGTTGCTGCTTTCCGGATTGCCGAAGATCAGCGTCGGGATGATCAGGCCGGCGAACACGGCGACGATGATGCGCCAGGATGCGATACGCGTGAACACGAGTATCGCGGCACCCACGAGGCAGGCCGCGGCCGAGGTCTCGCCGATCGAGCCCTGTAGTTGTCCGACGAAGGCCTGCGTCCAAGTCAGTCCCGTCGCGGCAATGCCCTGCATGCCTTCGATGGCGCTGATGCCGAGCGCCGTGGCGCCGCTGAAGCCGTCGACGGCCGTCCAGACGGCATCGCCCGAGATCTGCGCCGGGTAGGCGAAGTACAGGAACGCGCGGCCGACCAGCGCCGGGTTGAGGAAGTTCTTGCCGGTGCCGCCGAAGACCTCCTTGCCGAGGATGACGCCGAACGTTATGCCGACGGCCACCTGCCACAGCGGAATCGTGGCGGGCAGGATCAGCGCATACAGAAAGCCGGTCACGAAGAAGCCCTCGTTGACTTCGTGATTGCGGACCGCGGCGAACAGGACTTCCCAGGTCAGGCCAACGATCATCGTGATGACGTAGATGGGAACGAAATAGAGCGCGCCCTGCAGGACACAGTCGTACAGGCTGGCCGGGTCGTAACCCGCGCCGAGCAGGGCCAGCGCGGCGGCGCGCCAACCGTCGATACCGGCAAGCCCGAGATCCTGCAGCGCCATGTTGGCCTGGTAGCCCGTGTTCCACATGCCGGCGATGGCCGCCGGCGTGGCGGCGATCACGACCGTGATCATGACGCGTTTCAGGTCGAGCGCATCGCGCACATGCGGCGAGCCACGCGCCAGGTCCGGCGGCGAGAAGAAGAACGTGTCGACGGCTTCGAAAATCGCGTGCAGCTGTTCGAAGCGACCACCTTTGGTGAACAGCGGTTCGAGTTTGTCGAGGAATCTGCGCAGGGGTTTCATCAGCCGTTCACCTCGATTTCATGCAGGTTCTTCCTGAGGTGGGGGCCGTACTCGTACTTGCCGTTGCACACAAAGGAACACAATGCGAGGTCCTCCTCGTCGAGTTCGAGGCAGCCGAGTTCGCGGGCGCCGTCGGTGTCGCGGACGAGCAGGGCCTTGAGCAGGGGCGTCGGCAGGATGTCGAGTGGCATGACCTGCTCGAAACTGCCAATCGACACCATCGCGCGCGGGCTGCCGTTCTGCGAGCTCGTGAAGCGGTAATCCTTGCCGAACAGCTTGCCGGCGAACGCACGCGTCGACGAGAACCTGCCGAAGCCCGGTCGCAGGAACGACAGGAACTCGCGCGGGTTGCCCTCGGGCAGTACGGCAATCTGGTTGTCGTAGCGTCCGAGGTAGGCGGCCCAGCCCGCGGCGCGGTGGCCGGACAGGACCGAGCCCGACACCACGCGGACGTTGCCGCCGCTCAGCTCGCCGCGGATGAGGTCGCTCGTGTGCGCGCCGCAGCGCGTCCGGATCAGTCGCGGGTTGGCGACCTTGGGACCGCCGATGGCGACGACGCGCTCGACGGGCAGGCGCCCCGTCAGGAACAGCCTGCCGATCGCCATGACGTCCTGGTAGCCGATATGCCAGACGACCTTGGTTTCGCTGACCGGATCGAGGAAATGAATGTGCGTGCCCGGCAGGCCGGCCGGGTGCGGCCCCTCGAAAACGGCATGCCGGAACGGCTCTTCGTTGGGGCATTCGCAATCGGTCTCCGGGCCGGTGCAGACGTAAACGGGGCCGCGCACGAGCCTGGCGAGCAGCGACAGACCGTGCATGAACGCATCCGGGTCCGTCTTGATGACGACCGACGGGTCCGCGGCCAGCGGATTGGTGTCCATGACCGTGACGAAGATCGATCGCGGCGACGAGTCCGGTGCGGGCACCTTGCTGTACGGCCGCGTGCGCAGCGCGGTCCAGAGCCCGGAGGCGAGCAGATTTTCGCGCACCTTGTCCTCGTCGAGCTCGGCCAGCGCTTCGGGCTCGTAACGGGCGAACACCTCGGCGTCGTCGCCGTCGAGGTCGACGACCACCGACTGCAGGACGCGGCGCTCACCGCGGTTGACGGCCGCCACGACACCGGCACCCGGCGACGTGAATACGACCCCCGGGTTGTCCTTGTCCTCGTAGAGCGGTTGCCCGGTCTTTACGCGGTCGCCGACGCGTACCAGCATGCGGGGTTTGAGATCCTTGGTGTCGGGGCCCAGCAGGGCCACCGACGAAACGTCATTGCCAGCGGATATCGACTGCGCGGGCGCGCCCGCAAGCGGAATATCCAGGCCTTTCCGGATTTTGATGTGCATGAGTAGTGTCGTAGGTCAGAACCAAAGGGCGAAGAGGGCGCAACCGGCCAGCCACAGGCAGCCGATCGTGTGAATGCCGAGCGTTGCTTCGATCGATTTGGCCATGGTCTCGCGATCGACCATGCCGCGGCGAATGCCTCGAGCAGCCTGCCACGCGAGAATGAGCAGTCCAAATGGAACGAGCGGTGCGAGCAGTGGCAATTGGCCGCGCAGCGCGAGCGCGCCGACCGCCGCCGCTGCCGCGAGATGGATCATGAAATAGAGGCGCGCCGTGCCGTGCAGTCCGAGGCGCACGGGCAGCGTGTTCTTGCCGCAGCTGCCGTCGGCTTCCATGTCCGGAACTTCGTTGATCAGCAGAATTGCGGCGACCCAGGCGCTGACGGGCAGCGAGAACAGGATGAGGCCGGAGTCGATGGCCGCTCCCTGCAGCCACGCGGCGCCCGTGACGGGCAAGACACCGAACGCGATCGCGACGGCCGTCTCGCCGAGACCGAGCGTGCTGAGCTTGACCGGACCGAGCGAGTACAGGACGCCGAGCAGGATACCCGCGATGCCGAAGGCGATCACCAGCGGGCCGCGCTCGACGAGCAGCAGGACGCCGAGAATCGACGCCACGACGATCAGTGTGATTCCGAGCCGCGCCATGCTGCGCGGCGACAGGATGCCCGTCTGGATGAAGCGCGAGCCGCCCGTATACGGGTAGATGCGCTGTTTATTGCGCCCGTCGGTGCCGATGGCCTCGTCGCCGACGTCGTTGAGGACGTTACTCGCCGCATGGACGCTCACCGTCGCGAGCAAGGCCAGCACGAAGACGTACGCGCTGAACGACGCCCCCGCGTACGCGCCCCAGGCCGAGCCGACGACGACGGGCAGGACGGAGGCCGGGAAGAACTTGGGCCGGGTGGCGTGGAACGCCCGTTTGAAGCTACTGGGCAGCGAGGAACCCGCAAATTCCTCGGGCACCGGGTCGAGCGGTCGGGCTGATTCTGAAGGCATGCCTGATCCTGAGCGAAAAACGGCCGGATAAGCGCGCCCAGCCGGTTTTGTTGTGAACCTTTTATACCGGAAAAACTCCCCACATACATACGCGAATACCGAGCGCTGACCGGCAGCGGATTTCGCGGTTCGAGACAAGTACAATAGGTTGCCTTGCCGCGCCGGGGTCCTCCCGCCGCGGCGGCGGAATTTCACCGAATTGGGAAAAACAGACAATGAGAATCAGCAGGTTGGCAGTGACGGGCCTGGCCGCGCTCATGCTGGGAGCGTGCGGCGGTGCGGGTGAAGAGGAATCGGCGACGGCCGGCGACGCTTCGGGAACGATCAGCGTGAGCGAGTCGGAGCTCGCGGGGAATCCGTTCCTCGAGGCCTGGGATACGCCATTCGGCGTACCGCCGTTCGGCGTCATCGAGAACGCACATTACATGCCCGCATTCAAGAAAGGCATCCTCGACCAGCGCGCCGATATCGAGGCCATCGCCGACAACGCCGACGCGCCGACATTCGACAACACGATCGTGGCACTCGAGGCGGCCGGCGAGCTCCTGACCAAAGTCGATCGCACGTTCGGCAACATCACGAACACCGAGCTCGACGACGAACTGCGCGCGCTCGAGGTCGAGGTCAACCCGATGCTGACGCGCGAGAACGATGCCATCCTCATGAACCCGGATCTCTGGGCGCGCATCCGGACCGTTTACGACCAACGGGAAGGCCTCGGGCTCGACGAGCAGGATGCGCGGCTGCTCGAGCTGATGCACCGGCGATTCGTGCGCGCGGGGGCTGCCCTGTCGCCCGAGGACAAGGCGCGCGTTGCGGAGATCAACGCGGAAATGTCTTCGCTGACGACGACGTTTGCACAAAACCTGCTCGCGGCGACGAAGGGATTCACACTCGAGCTGACCACGGATGAGCAGGTCGCAGGACTCAGCGAAGATTTCAAGACGGCGATCTGGAACGCCGACAAGCAGGCCTGGGTCGTCGGGCTGAATCGTTCGTCATACGAGACGTTCATGACGCAGTCGGAGAACCGCGATCTGCGCAAGGCGCTGTTCGACGGCTACCGGCTGCGCGCCTCGGGCGGCGATATCGACAACGGGCCGATCGCGATCCG
>JBFJQO010000154.1:0-6112 GCA_041616535.1 Woeseiaceae bacterium
CGGACGCTGTTTACGCCGGCTTACAAAGCCGAAGCCGGCGAGCATGATGAGAACATCAGTTTCGACAAGGTCGTCGAACTCGTGGGCGAGAAACTCGCAATGCGCGTACGGGACACGTCGATCGAGATTTACGAACGCGCGGCGGCGTACGCCCTGGAGCGCGGCATCATCATCGCCGACACCAAGTTCGAATTCGGACTCGACGAACAGAACCGCCTGTACCTCATCGACGAGGTGCTGACGCCGGACTCGTCGCGCTTCTGGCCGGTGGACGGCTACGAGGTCGGCACGAGCCCGCCCAGCTTCGACAAGCAGTTCGTACGCGACTACCTCGAGACGCTCGACTGGGACAAGACGCCACCCGGTCCGGAATTACCGGCGGCGATCATCGAAAAAACGGGCGACAAATACCGTGAAGCGCTGCATCGCATGACGGCCCCTTAGGCCGTTACACTGCGAATATGATTTCCGGCCTGCAGTCCAAAATCGACAATCTCATCTGGGGCACTTCCCTGCACCAGTACGGCCCCGTGGGCCGTTTCCTGTCGGGCCTGTTGCGCAACCTGTACGCCGTGACGCGTGACATCGCGTCGGGCCAGCTCACGCTGCGTTCCATGAGCCTCGTTTACACGACGCTGCTGTCCGTCGTGCCCCTGCTCGCGTTCAGTTTTTCCGTATTGAAAGGCCTCGGCGTGCACCGCCATCTGCAAACCCGGTTGTATGCGGTGCTCGAACCGCTGGGCGACAAGGGTGTCGAGATTACGGACCAGGTCGTGCGGCTCGTGAACAACGTCAACGGCAGCGTTCTGGGCGGTATCGGCCTCGCGTTCTTCGTCTACACCGCGATCTCGATGGTGCAGAAGATCGAAGAGGCCTTCAATTACGTCTGGTACGTCACGAAGCCGCGCAACTTCGCCAGGCGGCTGGCAGAGTACATGCTTGTGCTCCTGATCGGACCCGTGCTCATTGCCATCGCGCTGGGTGCGATCGCATCCCTGCAGAACGAGGCAATCGTGCAGTGGTTCGCCAGCAGTGCTCTGTTCGGTCCTGTGTTCGCCGCCACCAGCAAGCTGACGCCGTTCCTGATCGTCACGGCGGTCTTCTCGTTTCTATACGTCTACATGCCGAATACCGACGTCCGTTTCAGCTCGGCCATCGTCGGGGGCATCGCCGGTGGCTTCATGTGGTCGACCATCGGCATGCTCCTGGCGGCCTTTATCGCGAACTCGGCGCGTACCCAGGCAATCTACGCGAGCTTCGCCATCGCCGTCGTGACGCTGATCTGGCTGTACCTGAACTGGCTGATCCTGCTGATCGGTGCGCAGATCGCGTTCTACTTCCAGAATCCGGCCTACCTGCGCATCGGCCGGCGCGAGCCGCGCCTGTCCAACGCGATGCGCGAGCGCCTGGCCCTGAACATCATGTTCATCATCGGCGCCGCGTTCCGCGATGTCGGCAAGACGGTCAATCTCAAGTCGCTCAGCGAGGACTTGCGCATCCCGTCACTGACGATCGCGCCGATTCTGCAGGCCCTCGAGGATAACGGGCTGCTGGCCGCGACCGAGAACGAAGACCTGGTACCGGGTCGCGAGGTAACGCGCATCAAGCTCAGCGACGTGCTCGCCGTGGTTCGCGAGCAGGGCGAGACCGGATCCTATCGCGACCCGCGCTGGGCACCGTCGATTACGTCGATCGGCGAGACGATCGATGCGTCCGTGGAGTCGAGTCTTGGCGACAAATCGTTGGCGCAATTGCTCGACGAGTTCGAGACAGTGGGGATCGAGGAACAGCCCGTCGACGCCTGATCCGCCGCTATGGGCGAGCCACCGTCAGTACCTGAAAAACTCGATCGGAGTCCGCAGCAGGTCGCGATCGAGGTCACCCTGCGCCCTGTTGTTGCGCATGTGATAGATGTAGGCCGTCTTGCCGATCGTGTCAAAATTACGCGCCGCGCTGTCGGGGTCTAACAGGCTCGGATAGAGAAAGTAAGGTTCGCCCGGCCCCGGCGACGTCCAGCCGAGATGCCGTTGCAGAATCAGCTCTCGCGGCGTCCATTCGATGAGATCGTCGGAGTACGAGATAAAGAAGCCGTGCTCGCTGCCGTCGACCGAGGGCCCGGTCAGGATGTAGCGTTCGAGGTATTCGCTCCAGACGAGACTTCCGGTCATGTCGGCAATGTCGTCGCTGTCGACACCGGGGCAATCGTGATCCTGCGGATTGCCGACAGGATCCATATACGGATTGACGAAGACGCCGGCGAATGCGCTGCCATTCCAGAAGCGCCACGCGTCGGGGTCGGAGAGGTCGGGCGTCCGGACAACGCAGGTCCACTGCTCAAACGTGCTCGGGTCCAGTCGCCTCACTCGGTGCACCATGGCGTAGTAGTAACCGTCCGTGCCCTTGACGATGCCCGAGGGATGAAAGATGCCGTGCGGACCGACGTCCTTCTCATACTGCAGCGACGACGCCGCTATCAGATGCAACGGTGGCGCAACCGGGTGCGTATAGGACAGGCCGGCGTCGGTCGAAACGGCGAGTGTCAGCCCGTTATACCAGCAGTCCATGAATGAGGATCCGGCGCTGCACTGTCCCGCATGGGTCCACGCCTCGTATTCGTTGTGCACGATGGCATAAATGGTGGAGCCGTCTTCGGTATAGGTGGCGCCAATCCACTCGATGTCATTGAACATCGCAGGGTCGGGGTCCAGGTGAGATTCCATCACCAAAAGACAATCGTGGCTGACATTATCGAGATCCGGCCCGAGAAACCGCCGTGCCTTGTGGTTGCTGGATATGAGCTGCACCTGGCCAGTATGGTCGCGAAACGCCCGCGCCGGAAAGTCGGGAATGTCGACGTCTTCACACCGGTCTGTCGTCCAGTCGAACACGACTTCGGCGGGCCCGCTGATCTCGAAGCCGTTGCAGTCCTGGTCGATCCCGTCACCATCCAGGTCGGTACCGCCGGGATGGACCGAAGCGTCGTCATCGTCGCAATCGCCGGAGAGCGCCGTTAACGACCCCGGCGCGGAGTAGCCGCTGGGCCTTACTGCAGACAACAACATCGTGCCGTTCGAATAGCCATCGCCATCGGCGTCCCGATACCACGTGGACAGTTCGGTTGGCGGCTGGAATCCGTAGACGCTGGTGTCACACCCGCCGAGCGGGAATGCGAGCGCAACAATCAGGAGGATGCGGAAAGGAAAGTACGTCCGAGGCTTGGTGTTCATGGTCGGGCTCCGATAGACAGTTTCATCGGCAGCCCGGCGATCTTGGGTCCTTCGGAGCGTACTGGGACGTCGCGGAGGAAGCGAGGACCCGTGGCTTTGCGTCTCTAGCTTTGGCTAGGTTTGCCTTTGCCGAATTCCAGCATGTCGCAGCCCGCGGAACGCGTCAATTCTGGGTAGTACGTAAATGCGAACGGCTGCGAGGCTAGGCGCCGGCAATCGTCATTTCCTCGACCAGGATCGAACCGCAGCGGATCCCGCTGCGCACATCCTCGTCGTTGCCGATCGCGGCGATGCGCAGGTAAAGGTCGCGCAGGTTGCCGGCGATCGTGACCTCGTGCACCGGGAAGACCATTTCACCGTTCTCGACCCAGTGGCCGACAGCACCGCGCGAGTAATCTCCCGTCACACCGTTCACGCCCTGCCCGATCAGCTCCATTACCACGAGGCCCGTGCCCATGTCGCGAATCAACGCGTCTCTGTCCTTACCGCCGCCCGGCAGGATCAGATTCTGCGCACCGCCGGCATTTGCCGTCGACTCGAGGCCGAGCCGGCGAGCGGAGTAACTGCTCAGGATGTAACCTTGCAGCACACCGTCCGTCACGATGTCACGGTCGTAGGTCTCGACACCTTCGCTGTCGTAAGGCGCGCTGGCCATGCCCCTCGGCAGGTGCGGGCGCTCCTGGATGTTCACGAATCCCGGGAATAGCTTCTCGCCGGCCGCGTCGAGCAGGAACGACGATCGCCGGTATTGTGCGCCGCCCGCGATCGCTCCCATGGCATGACCGATAAACCCGCGCGCGAGCTCTGGCACATACAACACCGGTGCACGCGTCGTCTTGATCTTGCGGGCCCCGAGGCGCGCAATCGTCTTCTCGCCGGCGGTCCGGCCGACCTGCTCCGCCGCATCCATGTCATCCGCGCAGCGTGCCGCCGTGTAATGATAGTCGCGCTGCATGACGCCGTCGGCATCGGCGAGCAGCACGCACGTGACACTATGGCTCGTCTTCGAGTAACTGCCGACGAAGCCGTGCGTATTCCCGTAGGCGCGCGCGCCGCGATTGGTCGTCACGGTGGCACCCTCCGAGTTGCTGACGCGCTCGTCGCAACCGAGACCGGCGGCCTCGCACTCGATGGCCATCGCAATCGCCGTATCCGCGTCGATCTCCCAGGGGTGGTCGAGGTCGAGTTCTCTGACCTTCGTGCACATGCGGTCGGCGTCCGCAAGCCCGGCGTACTCGTCCTGCGCCGTGACTTTCGCGAACGATACGGCTTTGGCGACGGCCTCCCGGATTGCGGCCGGCGACACCTCGGAAGTGCTGGCGTTGCCCTTGCGTGAGTCCTTGTAGACGGTGATGCCGATACCGCGGTCGCTCGTGTATTCGAGGCTCTCGACATCCCCGAGGCGCGCCGTCGCCGACAGCCCCGTATCCTGGCTGGCTGCGGCCTCGGCCTGGTCCACGCCGTGACGCCTCGCCTCGTCGAGCGCCAGTTCCACGAGCCTCTCGAGATCGGCATGGCCCAGCGATTCGCGTCTCACGGGCGTTCCCATGTCTTGTCGGTTCCTCTTCGATCGTGCCGCCAGCGCGTCGCATGGTAGACTCCCGTCCCCGGATTGCCAGCCGACCGCGGAAGGTACCTTAATCTGTGGACGATACAAAGCCCAGCAAAAGCGCACGCAAGCGTGCCTACCTGGCCTTGCAGCGACTCGGCGAGCAGTTGATTCCGTTGCAGGAAGGGGATCTGCGGGCGATGGGACTCGACGAGGACCTGCTCGAGGCTGTGCTCGAGGCGAAACGGATGCGCAAGCGCGGCGCCCTGCGGCGGCAAAAGCAATACATCGGCAAGCTGATGAGCCGCACGGACCCGGAACCGATCCGCGAGGCGCTCGCACAACTGCAATTCAGATCCTAGGAGGCCTTCAGGCCCGCGACCATAATCGTTAGAATTTACCGATGAGTATCGACGTAGGCATCATCATGGGCTCGCGCTCCGACTGGGAGACGATGCGCCATGCCAGTGAAACACTCGAAATCCTCGGCGTGTCCTTCGAAGTCAGGGTCGTGTCCGCGCACCGCACGCCGGACCTGCTGTTCGAATACGCCGACACGGCCGTCGCGCGCGGCATCAAGGTCATCATCGCGGGTGCCGGCGGCGCCGCGCACCTGCCCGGGATGACCGCCGCGAAAACGCGCCTGCCCGTGCTCGGTGTACCCGTGCAGTCCAAGGCTCTCAATGGCATGGATTCGCTGTTGTCCATCGCCCAGATGCCTGCCGGCATCCCGGTCGGTACACTCGCGATCGGCCGCGCCGGCGCCGTCAATGCCGCCCTTCTCGCCGCCGCGATTCTCGCTATCGAAGACGCGGACATCGCCGCGTCCCTCGACGCGTTCCGCAAACAGCAGACCGGGACGGTCCTGGCCGACAACGACCCGCGCACCTGACCGATGCGTATCGGTATCATCGGTGCCGGCCAACTCGGCCAGATGCTCGGTTTCGCCGCGCGCGGGCTCGGCGTCGAGTGCCTCTTCGTCGATCCGTCACGCAACCCGCCGGCCGCCGCTTGTGGCACGGTGCTGCGGCGTCCGTTCGACGACAGCCAAGCGCTTGCGGAGCTCGCGGCGACCTGCGATGTCGTCACCTACGAATTCGAGAATGTGCCGGTCGCCGCCCTCCGCGAGATCGAAGGCGACGTGCCCGTCTATCCCCCGACCGAAGCCCTGAGGCATTCGCAGGACCGCCTCGATGAGAAACGTCTCTTCGACCGGCTCGATATCCCGTTGCCGGGCTTTTGCACGATCGACAGCCGCGATGACATCGTCGCAGCCATCGATGCGCTCAGCCTGCCCGTCGTCATCAAGACACGCCGCCTCGGTTACGACGGCAAG
>JBFJQO010000155.1:0-6107 GCA_041616535.1 Woeseiaceae bacterium
CCGCCGATCGACAACGGTACCTGGTCGTTGAGAATCATCTGATGATACGGCTGCGACAGCTCGTCCTCGCGTCCCGCGATCTCCATTTGCTCGCGCAGTGAGTCTTTCGTAACGCGAATGCCCATCGACGACAGCTCATGGCGCCGCTGCGTCACGTGATTCCAGACGAGAATATCGCCATTGAGACCGTGCATGCGCCTGCCATCCTTCTCAATGGTTGGCGTTACCCAGTCGTCGTAATCGGCCGCGCGCATTTCGTGCGGGTATCCGTCCTCGAGGACCCAGCCGATGCCGTAGATGAAGACCGCCCCGTATTCGCCGAGAATCCTCGTCTCGCGCTCCTTGCGCGGCAGATCCGGGTACTTCGCCAGGATCTCCTCGGCATGAATGAAATGAAGTTCCTCCGGGAGCGGCGGGAATCTCCGGTCCTGCAGCTCGGGATACTTGTCCACGACCATTCGCTCGGCCCCGACGAAGACCTTCCAGATTTTTCTCACGACCTGCGTCAGGTACTCGAGGTTGCGGTCCTCCACCGTGATCACCTGCTCCCAGTCCCACTGATCGACGTAGGCGCTGTGGTCATGATCGAGGAAATAGTCCTTGCGCACGGCGCGCATGTCGGTGTTGATACCTTCGTGAACATCGCATTCGAACTGCTTTAGCGCCCACCGTTTCCACTTCGTGGCCGCCTGCACGATCGACGCCCGGATCGGCTGATCGAGCCCGAGGCCGCAAGGGAACTCGATCGGCGTGCGTGAACCGTCGCGATCCAGCATGTCGTTCATGCCCGATGCCGCCTCGACGATCAGCGGCACCTGCACCATCATCAGGTTCAATTCTTTGGCAAGCCCTTTCTCGATGTACTCCTTGATGTCATAGATCGCCTGCTGCGTGCGCTTGACGTCGAGCAAGGAGGTGTAGTCTTTCGGGAGGATTTCTTCGACCGCCTCGTAGGTGCTGATCCCCGGGCCGGCCAGGTCAGTTCTCTTATCCAGCATGTTGAGCCTCCAAAGCAACGCCTGGATGAGGTGCGCCCATTAAATGCTTCGCGCAACCACAGTTCTATCGTGGAATGTAGCAGTGGGCGTCGATACCGAGCGCCCGTGCCGCATCGACGTTGGCCTGGACATCGTCGATGAAGCGGATCTCGGTCGGCCGGCAGCCGAAGTGTTCGATCACCTGCTCGAACGCCGCGCGATCCGGCTTGAAGTACCCAGTCTCGAAGGAGAGAAACGTCTGCGCGAACGCCTCGAACGCGCTCGTCGCCTTACGCACCTGGTTCCAGTGAATCGGGTTGGTGTTTGACAGCAGGGCGAGCTGCCGGCCCTGCCCCTCCTGCAGGACTCTCTTCTCGAGACCCGGAAACGGGCGCAGGGTCCAGCGGTGGAAGGCCTGCTCGAACGGCACGTCGCCGCGGTAACCGAGTTCCCCGGCGACAGCCTCGAAAAACTCCGCTTCGACCATCCGCCCCGTTTCGAAGGCCCGCACCGAAGGCGACTGCGTCCACGTCCGCCAGAACTCGGCGGGCTTCATATCGAGCCCCATCGCGGCGACCGGGTCACCCAGGTCGGCGAGCACACCGCCGAGGTCGAACAACAGGACCTTGGCCGTCATGCTAGTCGGGCGACCTGACGTTCCAGACGAGCGTCGCGAGGAACAGCGACACCACCGCTGAACCAATCCAGAACCCGACCGCGGCATCGAAGTCGTAGACAGTCTCGCCATTGACGACCGTCGCGCCGCCGTTGATCAGGAAACCGCTGATGAGGTCCTGGGTCCCGGCGCCGATGTAACTGGCGACGCCCACGACGCCGAGCACGGTGCCCGACACCTCCTTCGAGCAGATGTCGACGGCCATGAGCCCGCCGAGGTACACCATGAGAACCCCGAGCGCGACGCCGAACAGCACCATGGCGAGCGTGTCCATCAACGGGTCGGCGGGTCCGAGCAGGAACAGTGCCGCGGCCGCCGCGTACAGGATGCCGAAAACGAGCGCCAGCAGGTTGCGCGATCCGCCGAAGAAGCGGTCGGAGAGAATGCCGGAGAAAAACGTGCCGAAGATGCCGGCGATGGCGTTCGCCGCGACAATCGAACTCGCCTCGATCGTCGTATAGCCTTTCTCGGCCTCGAGGAAGAAGATCCCCCAGCTATTGACCGCGTAGCGCGTGACGTAGAAACACGCGCTCGACAATGCGAGTATCCAGACGGCCGGGTTTCTGACGACGCGCCACTGCTTCTTCGTGACGCTCAGCGCGGCCTCCTTGGCCGACTCCGGTTTGTTGACCACGGGCAGCCCGTAAACATCGGGACGCTCGAACAGGAACTTCAGGATGAACACGCTCGCGACGATGCAGGCGATACCGGCGGCGCGGAAGCCCCACATCCAGCCGAAGATCGAGATGACGAAGGCCGTTCCCACGAACGTTATCGCCTCGCCGATGTTGTGGCTGCTCGCCCACATCCCGTAGAACGTGCCGCGCTCCTTGCCGGTGTACCAGTGCGTGATCGTGACGACACTCGACCCTGCGCCGAACGACTGGAACCAGCCGTTGAATCCCCACAGGACCAGGAACGCCCAGAACGCCGTCGTAAAGCCGAGGGCGAGGTTGATCAGCGCGGACACGAACAGGCCCGTCGCCATGAAGCGGCGGACGTTGACGCGGTCGGCGAGAATACCATTGGTCAGCTTGCCGAACGCGTAGGCGTAGAACAGTGCCAGGCCGATGATGCCCATCTCGGCCGGGTCGAATACGCCGGCATCGGCCATCGTCTTCTTCGCCACGCTGAAGCTGAGGCGGCACACGTAGTAAAAGCCGTAACCGAGCGTGATTGCGAAAAACACGGCCCACTGGCGCTGGCGCATTTCGGCGGCGACCCCGGGGTCGTCCTGATTCCGAACCACGGGCGCCGCCGGCGTTTTCCTGAAGAACGCGATCATCGGTCAACCCTACCAGATAGCGGGCGCCGGCCTGGCGACGGCCGTCAGGCGAGCAGGTCGCCGAGTGTCCTTGAGCGGCGATGGGCGACCATCGCGATGAGCAGTTCGGCCGTCGCGATCGCATCCACCAGGCAGTCGTGCGCCGCGTATCGCGGCAAACCGTAGCGGTCACGCAGATCCGCAAGCCGCATCGAGGACTTCGATTCGACGTGATGTTGGCTGCGATGCGAGCGCAGTTCGAGCTCCATCGTATCGACGATAGGCACGTACAGTTTTACGCCGTAGCGGCGCTGGCACAGTCGATCCAGCAGTGCCTTGTCGAGACCGGCGTGATGGACGAGCAGGACCCGACCGGACAACAGCTCGACGATCTGGTCGAGCACATTGCTCCAGGCCCGTCCCCCGCCGACGAGCGTGTCGGTCAGGCCGTGTACGGATGCGCTCGACCCGACGCCCTTGCTCGGGCGCACGAGATGCGACCTCGCGGTATCGAGGGCGACCCGGCCGCCGCGCACGATCACCCAGCCCGCACTCAGCATGTGCGCGATCGACGGGTCGAGCCCCGTCGTCTCGAGATCGAGAGCGACGAACTCGGTTTCGGGCAAGGTTGCAGAATGGTTCGGCAGTCGGCTCAACAACATACTGCGCATCGGTTCGACATGCTCGCGATGGCCGAGATACCAGCGCCGCGCGCGAAGCAAAGGGTACTTCATGCCAGGTGAAAACGATTCAACAGCGCCGATTGGCTGACGCGCACGTGGGAAAACGCGGACTTCAGGTTCTGCCGCACGAGCGGGGACAACTCATCGGGCGCCAGGTGGTTGTCCGCCGCCTTGCCCGCCCTCAGCTGGCGGCTTTGATGCTCGATGCGCAGCTTTTCGATGAAGTCCAGCGCGTCGATCAGGTTCGCGGCGTCGGATTCGGCGATTTCTCCTGCCTTGGCGGCAGCATGCAAACGGTTGCGCGTGCTGATACGCAGCTCCCCCGCGGCCAGCGAGCGGATTCGTGCAATTTCAACGATCGGCATGATGCCGTGTGCCTTGAGATCGAGCGTGTTCTTGTGCTCGCCGGACTTCTCGAGCACGAACTGGCGGAAGAAGCCCAGTGGCGGCTGGAAGTTCAGGGCATTCTTGGCCATAAGCGACAGGAAAATCTCGTTTTTGCGCGCGTCCTTGCGGATGCTCTCTTTAAGCCGGTCCACGAGCTTGTTGCTACCGTGTACGCAACGCAGGTCGAAAAAGATATTGGCATGCATCAGCGCTTTTTCTTCCGGCACCGTGATCCAGCGATGGAAGTATTCTCTCCAGGCCTTGAGCGGCTGACGCCAGTTAGGGTTGGAGGCCATGACGTCGCCCGGGCAATACACGTAACCGCACGCGTCGAGCCCGTCGTTGACGATCTTCGCCATGGCCTTGAAGTACGTGTCGTCGCTCGCGGCGACCTTGTCGGACAGCACGAGGGCATTGTCCTGGTCGCTCTTGGCCGACTGTTCGAAACGACCCTGAGACCCCAGTGCGACCCATGCGTAGTCGCACGGTGGCGGACCGAGCTCGGCCTCGGCGATGCGCAGCAGTTGCCGCGTCACCGTATCCGTGATCGTCGTAATGAACTTGCCGAGCTGCTCACCGCTCGCGTCCGACTCGATCTGGCCGATGATCAGGGCGGGCACGCGGCTGCACGCCTCGACAACGCCCTGCGCGGTCGTCTGCTTGCCGATATCACTGACGAGATAAAGCGGATGCTCGGTTTCGAGGCGCATGAAATCGCTGCGCGACACCATGCCAATCAATTTGCCGTCCGACGTAACGGGCAGATGATGTATGTTCGCCTGCATCATCATCATCGCAGCCTCGTAGGCATGCGCGTCGCCGTCGAGCGAAATCGGATCTTTGGTCATGACTCCGGTCACCGGATGATCGCCCGGCAATCCGGCCGCGACGACACGTTCGCGAACGTCGCGATCCGTGACGATCCCGAGTAGCCCTTCGCCGTCGCTGACCAACATGGCCGAGACCCGATCCGCCACCATCTTCTGCGCGGCCTCGCGAATGGTCGCGTTCGACCCGATGCTGACAGGCGCGCGCGTGATCAGCGAGCTAACCGTCTGCCCCGACACGCCACGAAACGTCGGCGGCGACACCAGCGTCGTCAGCCGGTCCGACAATGCGCGAATGAACCAGGTGTCGAAGTCGCTGCTCTCCTGCCGGGCGCGTGCGAATGCCTCCCCGGCCAAGTGGTAGATCAGCGAATCCTCGAGCGCAACGGAATGGTTGCAGGCCGGCGCATTGTTCATCAGAGACGGAAAACCGAAGCAATCGCCTTCGGCAAGACGGGCCTTCATCTCGCCAATCTCGTCGCGCAGCTCGACGGCGCCGCTGCGCACGATATGGAGCTGGCGATTCTCGCTGCCGATCGTCAGGATGTCATCGCCTTGCCGGTAGTAGGCGATCTCGACGTTCTTCGCGCAAGCCGCGAGCAAGCGTTCATCCAGCTTGTCGAATCCCGGCAGGTTGCCCAGGAACTCCGCGATCTCGGGAATCTCTTTCATGGGCCGATTCTGACATGCTTCGCGGAAATGAAAAACCGGCGGCGCCGTTTCCGGCACCGCCAGTCAAGTTCCCGAAATGTAATCGGGGGGGGGTTAGGTCAGAACGCGTACTTGGCCGAGATCTGGAACCGCGTAACATCGCCGTCCGTGCCGTTGACGAGTTCGCGATCAGCAAAGATGACCTCGGCACCGACATCCAGTTTCGGCAACACGGTGCGAATCAGATTCACATGGATGCTCGTACCCGTGTCGTTGAAACCGGCGGCCTGCACGTTGTCGTCGTAGTCGATCGAGGTCGACCCGTACATGATGTTCGAGCGCCAATCGCTGTTCCAGATGTGCCGGTAAGCGACGAACCAGGCGAGGGCCTCGGCCGTCTCGATGCTGCCCGTAGACCCGTCGACGTAGCCGTCCGGTACGAAGCCAAGTCCGATGTAACGGCCGACGCCGTCGCCAAACGTGGCCATGGCGCGGATATCACCGCCGTTGCCCAGCACGAACTTGGCCGAAGCGCTGATGCCGAAGCCGGTCTCGTCAGCCTGCGAGCCCGAACCGGTCGTATCCTGGATCTTGAGGCTGCGCATGAGGCCGGCGAGCCTGACATAGCTGCCGCCGTCGAGC
>JBFJQO010000156.1:0-6096 GCA_041616535.1 Woeseiaceae bacterium
GGACGTGATGTCGACGCCGCTCTCGCGCTCGAACTCCTTCGTCAGGTACTCGATGACGCGCATGTCGAAGTCTTCACCGCCCAGGAACGTGTCGCCGTTCGTGGCCAGAACTTCGAACTGGTGCTCGCCGTCGACTTCGGCGATCTCGATAATCGAGACGTCGAAGGTCCCGCCACCGAGGTCGAACACGGCGATCTTCTTGTCGCCGCGCTTCTTGTCCATGCCGTAGGCAAGCGCTGCCGCAGTCGGCTCATTGATGATGCGCTTGACTTCGAGGCCGGCGATCTTGCCGGCGTCCTTGGTCGCCTGGCGCTGCGAATCGTTGAAGTAGGCCGGCACCGTCACGACGGCTTCCTTGACCTCTTCGCCGAGGTAATCCTCGGCCGTCTTCTTCATTTTCATGAGAACACGCGCCGAGATCTCGGGCGGCGCCATCTTCTTGCCGTTCGCCTCGACCCAGGCGTCGCCGTTGTCCGCCTTCGTGATTGTGTACGGCACCATCTTGATGTCACGCTGCACGACGTCGTCCTCGAACCGGCGCCCGATCAGGCGCTTGATCGCGAACAACGTATTGCTCGGGTTCGTGACCGCCTGGCGCTTGGCCGACTGGCCGACGAGCACCTGGTCGTCCTTCGTGAATGCGACGATCGACGGCGTCGTGCGATCGCCCTCCGAGTTCTCGATGACCTTGGGCGTATCGCCTTCCATCACTGCTACGCAGGAATTGGTGGTTCCAAGGTCGATACCGATGACTTTACCCATTGTTTACGCTCCAAAATCGGTGAAATTCTTCAAAACTGGCTGATACGTGGGGCCGGGATGACGCGTTTCAAGCGTCGGCGGCCACGATGACCATAGCCGGACGCAGCAGTCGCCCATTGAGCGTGTAGCCCTTCTGCACAACCGTGACGACCGAACCCGGCTCGACGTCGTCCGCGGGCTGCATGCTAATCGCCTCGTGAAGCTCGGGGTCGAACGGCTCGCCGGCCGGGTCGACCTCCTCGATGCCGAATTGCTGCATGATCGTCGCCAGGAGCTTGAGTGTCGCGTTCTTGCCCTCCAGCAGGCTCTCAACGCTGGCGCCGTCCGCCGCGGCCAGGCCCATTTCGAGCGTGTCCCGCACCGCGAGCAGCTCCTTGCCGAAACGCTCGAGCGCGAACTTGTGGGCGTTTTCCACGTCGCGGGCCGCTCGCTTGCGAACGTTTTCGAGCTCCGCGGCCGTGCGCAGATAGCGGTCCCAATGCTCATCGGCCTTCGCCTGGGCCTCGGCGAGTGCCGCCGCCGGGTCCTGTTCGTCGCCCGCGGCGCCATCGGGACCCGCCTCGCCTGCCGCTGCGGCGTCAGCCTCGTCGTGCACCTCCGTCTGCGCGTCGTCGAGGGTCTCGTCGACGGCTTCTTCGCGGCGTTTCGCAGTCATTTCGTACTCCAGGTTCTTTGTTCGGTCGCCCGGCCGGCGACCGACGCGAAAACGATGTGCGCAGTGTGGGGACCGGCGCGAAAATATCAAGGGCCAATTGGCGACCGCGGACCCGGGATCCGCCTCAGCCCTGGCTCAACACCTTTTCGAGCAGGCGTGCCGTGACGTCCACGATCGGGACCACGCGGTCGTAGGCCATGCGCGTCGGGCCGATTACACCGAGCACGCCGATCGTCTCGTCGTCGAGATGGTACGGCGCGGTCACGACACTGCAGTCGTCGAGAATCCGGTACCCCGACTCCTCGCCGATGAACACGCGCACACCGTCGGCGTTGATGCTGCGATCCAGCAGGTCGAGGATAAGGCGCTTGTGCGAAAACGCATCGAACAGCTTGCGCAGCTTGTCCACGTCGGATAACTCGGCGAAGTCCATGAGGTTGGTTTCGCCCGCGAGCACGTACTCCTCGTCCGGGTGCTCGGCCTTGCCCATCGCCGAATGCGCCACCGCGATGATGTCGTGCATGGCCTGGTTCATCGAATCGCGCGTGTTCTCGAGATCATCGAGCAATTTCTCGCGCACGGTGTGCAGGTCCGTCCCGGCATAGTGCTCGTTGATGTAGTTCTGCGCCTGCTCGAGTTCCGAGCGCGAGTAGTTGCGCTCAGTGTGCAGGATGCGGTTCTGCACTTCCGTGTCGTTGACGACCAGGATGACGAGCACACGCCTTTCCGACAATGGCAGGAATTCGATTTGCCGGAGCGCGATCTTCTGAGCCCGCGGCACGGTCACGACGCCGGCCATGCTGGTGAAATCGGACAACATGCTCGAGACGGTGGTCACGAGCGCGCCGGGACTGTCGTAGTCACCGCCCAGCTTGCGGCGGATGCGCTGGATGTCGCTCGTTCCCGGCTTGCGGTAACGCACGAGCGTGTCGACAAACATGCGATAGCCCTGGGGGGTCGGCACGCGCCCGGCCGAGGTGTGCGGCGCGGATACGAGCCCCATGTCCTCTAGGTCGGACATGACGTTGCGAATCGTCGCGGGACTCAGGTCGAGCCCGGAGTCCTTGGACAGGGTGCGCGAGCCGACCGGCTGGCCGTCGCGAATGTAGCGCTGGATCAGGACCTTCAGCAGGTGCTGACCGCGATCGTTCGGAACCCTGTTGGACGCTTCTCCTGTCATTCACGAGAAACGCTAGCAATGGGTTGGCGGTCGGTCAAGGGTCTGCAACAATCGCCCCATGGACGCTGAATTCCGACGCATAGCGCTTCTGGGCCGCCACACCGATGCGCGGGTCGCAGAACCCATGAAGACGCTGGCCGCGCACCTCACCGAGGCCGACTACGAAGTCCTGGCGGCCGAATCGCTAGATCTCGAATTGCCGGCGACTCGAATTCCCGAAGAGCGCTTATGCGTCGACGCCGACCTCGCGATCACGATCGGCGGCGACGGCACGATGCTCTATGCGACGCGCCTCGCCCGCGAGAGCGGCACACCGATTCTCGGCGTCAACCGCGGTCGCCTCGGCTTCCTCGCCGACATCACGCCCGATGAAATGATCACCAGCGTCGACCAGGTGCTGGCGGGCAATTACCAGAAAGACTCGCGCATGTTGCTCAAGGCGCAACTCGAAACGGCCTCCGGCAAGCAATCCGTCGCCTATGGCCTCAACGACGTCGTCTTGCAGCGCCGCGGCAAGGGCGGCATGGTCGATTTCTCGACGAGCGTCGCGGGCAACTACGTCAACACGCATTCCGGCGACGGCCTGATCGTCGCCACGCCGACCGGGTCGACCGCCTACGCACTCAGTTGCGGCGGTCCGATCCTCGAGCCCCATATTGACGCCCTCGCGCTGGTCCCGATCTGCCCGCATACGCTGACCGACCGGCCGATCGTCGTGCCCGGCGACCAACACATCGAGATCGTGCTGCTGCCGCGTGACGACAAGCGCGGCGAAATCACGGTTGACGGCCAGCACCTCGGCACCCTGAAGCCCGGCGACACGCTGCGCGTCGCGGCCGCACGGCAACGCATCACGCTGCTGCACCCGCCCGGCCACAATTTCTACGGCATCCTGCGTTCCAAGCTGTTCTGGGGCCGCGACAGCCGCAAGCGCGACAGGCAGGATTCGTAGCGGTGTTGATGAACCTGCAAGTCCGCGATTTCGCGATCGTCGACCGGATCGATATCGAGTTCGAACCCGGCATGAGTGTGCTGACCGGCGAAACCGGCGCGGGCAAATCGATCCTCGTCGACGCCCTCGGCCTCGTCCTGGGCGAGCGCGGCAGCGCGCAACTCGTGCGTGACGGCGCCAAGCGGGCCGAGTTCGCGGCCGAGTTCGACGTCTCGGGGTTGCCGGCCGTACGTACCTGGCTCGAGGAACAGGCACTCGACCTGGACGACGGCTGCCTGCTGCGGCGCGTCGTCGCCGCGGACGGTCGCTCGCGCGCCTTCATCAACGGCAATTCGGTGCCGCTGTCGCAACTCAAGGCGATCGGCGAACTGCTGCTCGACATCCACGGCCAGCATTTCCACCAGTCGCTCGGTCGCAAGGAGGTCCAAAGGGACCTTCTCGATCACTACGGCGGCCTCCTCGACGACCGCGCCATCGTGGCAACGCATTTCATCGAGTGGCAAACCGTGGCCGAGCGCCTCGAACAACTGCGTGGTGCCGAAGCCGACCGCGCGTCCCGCCTCGACCTGCTGACCTTCCAGCGACAGGAACTCGAGTCGCTGGGCCTCGGCGAGGACGAGGTCGAGGAACTCGGCCGTGAACGGCAGAAGCTGCAGAACAGCGGCCGGTTGGCCGAAGGCGCCGGCACCGCACTCGACGTCCTGATGGACAACGAATCGGGCAATGCCAATCGCATGATCGCCGACGCAATGCGCTCGATCGACCAGATAGTCGATTTCGATCCGTCGCTGGCCACCGTTGTCGAGATGCTCGACGGCGCGAGTATCCAGGTCGCCGAGGCCGCCGACAGCCTGCGGCGGTATGGCGAATCCATCGACATGGACCCGGCGCGTCGCGAGTGGGTCGAGGAACGCCTCGATGCGATCCAGTCACTTTCGCGCAAGCATCGCGTCGCACCCGGGGAACTCCCCGAGCTGACGGAGAGACTTGCCGCGGAACACGACGAGCTCAGTCATGCCGAGGAGCGCGGTCGCGAACTCGAGGAACAGGCCGCCCGGGCCAAAGCCGCGTACCTCGAGCACGCCACGACACTTTCCGCGTCCCGAGCAAAGGTCGCCGGCGCGTTTGCCGCGGCCGTTACCGACGCGATGCACGGGCTCGGCATGCCCGGCGGCGTGTTCGAGGTTTCGCTCGCACCACTCGGCCAAAACGCCGCAAGGTCATGGGGCCTCGACAACGTCGAATTCCGGATCAGTGCCAACCCGGGCCAGGCACCCCAGGCACTGGCGCGCATCGCCTCGGGCGGCGAACTGTCGCGCATGAGCCTCGCCATCCAGGTCATCGCCAGCGACGGCAGCGCGATCCCGACGATGGTGTTCGACGAAGTCGACAGCGGTGTCGGCGGCGGTGTCGCCGAAATGGTCGGCCGCCGCCTGCAGCAGCTCGGCGCCAATCGCCAGGTCCTGTGCGTCACGCACCTGCCGCAGGTCGCCAGCCTGGCCGACCGCCATTTCCGCATCAGCAAGGTCACGGACGGCAAGTCGACGCGCACCCAGGTGCACGCGCTCGGTAAGGAAGAGCGTATCGAGGAGCTGGCCCGGATGCTGGGCGGCGTCGAGATTACGGCGAAAACACTCGAGCATGCCGCCGAGATGCTGGCCGGGGCTGCCAGGAAACGCGCCTAGTCGTCCGCCGAATCCTTCGTCTTGACGTAGAGCACCAGGCTGTGGTCCACGAGCTCATAGCCGTATTGCCTGGCGATTTCGTGCTGCAGGCGCTCGATCTCCTCGCTGACGAATTCCGTGACGTCTCCCGTATCGACACACACCATGTGGTCGTGATGATCGCCGTCATCGAGTTCGAATACCGAATGCCCGCCTTCGAAGTTGTGGCGGGTGACGAGTCCCGCCGACTCGAACTGGGTCAGGACACGGTAAACAGTAGCGAGTCCGATGTCCTCGCCTGAATTCAGCAACTCCTTGTATATGTCCTCCGCGCTCATGTGACGATCCTTCGCCTTTTCGAGGATTTCGAGGATTTTCAGGCGGGGCAGCGTGATCTTCAGGCCGGCCTTGCGAAGCTCTTTTCGTTGCTGCATGGACAAACTCATTCAAGGTATGATGCGCGCCTATTATGACGCAGGTGGCTGCCGGACTCTATGACCAAACGTAACTGGATTGTTGCATTGCTCCTCTCGATCGCGCTCGGGATGGGCAGCGGCTGCGTATATCGCGCCAATATTGCTCAGGGCAACCTGATCGAGGAGGACGATCTCGCGCAGCTCAACATCGGGATGACCAAGAACCAGGTCCGCTTCCTGCTCGGCACCCCGATGATCGACGATCCGTTCAACCGCGAGCGCTGGGACTACGTGTATTACCTCAAGCTCGGCCGCAAGGACGCCCTGTTCAAGCGCTGGGTATCCGTGTTCTTCGAGAACGACGTCGTCAGCGAAATCCGCAAGGACCAGGAACTAGCCCCGGGCCTTTAGGCGGCGCGCCTCTTTCGGGTCGATTTCGAGCGGCCGGTAAAGCTCCACCCGGTCCC
>JBFJQO010000157.1:0-6070 GCA_041616535.1 Woeseiaceae bacterium
CTGGACGAAGTAAAGCGTCTCGGCGGCGACGCGGGCGTCATTGCCGTGACGCGCGACGGCCGCATTGCGATGCCTTACAACTCACAGGGCATGAAACGCGCCTCGGCGTCGTCCGTTGCCGACGTCGCGGTCCGGACCTTCTCGGATGAATAAGTGACCGGTCCGCCTAGATCGGCAGGGCGGTTGTGTGCTTGGTGTCCGACAGCACGATGCTCGAGGTCACTTCCTGGATGCCGGGCAACTGCGAGAGCTTCTCGAAGAAGAACTGTTCGTAGGCCTTGATGTCCTCGGCGACGATGCGCAACAGGAAGTCCACGTTGCCGAGCAGCACGTAGCAATCCATCACTTCGGGAAAGCGGGTGACCGCTTCGGCAAATGCGGACAGGTTGCTGCGACCGTGCGAGGTAAGCTTGACGTGCGCGAAGACCATCGTCGTGAGGCCGACCTTTTCCCGATCGAGAACGACCGGCTGGTCCTTGATGACGCCCTCTTCGCGCAGCCGCTGGATACGACGCCAGCACGCGGACTGACTGAGGCCGATGCGCTCGCCCACGGCGGCCGCATTGATACCGGATTCGGTCTGCAGCAAGCCGAGTATCTTGCGGTCGATATGATCCAGCGAAACAGGTTGCATAACTTATTCGTCTTACTACGATAACCTGCATGAATTATGCACACTTTTGCACTTATGCAAAAGTTTTTGCAAGTTTTATCAAAGTTTTTGACGATATATTAGTTCCAACAGCGCAACGCTCTGAAGGGGGCGATAAATGGGCGTCTTCGACCATGCCGAGTTCGACAACCACGAATCTCTGCACTACTTCCACGACGCGGCCACGGGCCTGAAGGCCATCGTCGCAATCCACTCGACCGCGCTCGGCCCGGGCGCGGGTGGCACGCGCCGCTGGGTCTACCTCAACGACGCCGACGCACTGACCGACGCGCTGCGCCTGTCACGCGGCATGTCCTACAAGAACGCCGTTGCCGGCCTGAAATTCGGTGGTGGCAAGGCCGTGATCCTCGCAAGCGACGCGGCCCCGAAGTCTGCCGAGCTGTTCCGCGCCTTCGGACGCTGTGTCGGGTCGCTGGGCGGCCGCTACATCACGGCCGAGGACGTCGGCTGCTCGGTCGACGATATGCGCTACGTCCGCGAGCAGACCGAGTTCGTGTCGGGGCTGCCGCAGAGCGGCAGCGATGCGGGCGGCGACCCGTCGCCCTGGACCGCGCTCGGCTGTTTCGACGGTATCGAGGCGGCCGTGCATGCGCGCCTGGGCGCCGACTCCGTGAAAGGCCTGCGCGTCGCCGTGCAGGGCGTCGGCCACGTCGGCCTGCACCTGTGCCGCATGCTGCACGAGGCCGGAGCCGAGTTGTTCGTCTCCGACGTCAACCGCGACTCCCTGCGGCAGGTCAGCGCCGAAATGCCCGTGACGATCGTCCCGCCCGGCGAGCTGCTGTTTGCCGACGTCGACGTGCTCGCGCCGTGTGCGCTCGGCAACATCCTGACGTCGACGACGATCCCGAAGATCCGCGCCAAGGTCATCGCCGGCGGCGCGAACAACCAGCTCGCGACGCCCGCGGACGGCATGCGGCTCGCCGAGCGCGAGATACTTTACGCACCCGACTACGTCATCAATGCCGGCGGCATCATCAGTGTCGCAGCCGAGTATTATGGCAGCAGCTCGGAGAACGACGTGCGCGCCGATGTCGGCCGCATCAGGGACCGCCTGGTCGACATCTTCCGGCAAGCCAGGGAAACCGGCCGGCCGACCAACGAACTGGCGGACGAGCTTGCGCGCAAGCTCGTCGCCGCGGCACGCTAAGCACAAGAACAAACCGGAGCGCTCCGAATGATCGAAAAATCGCGATTGCAGATACCTCGTCCCACGGCCAGGCCCGGCGACGAGCCCGATTTCTCGTATCTCGAGCTGTCACCGGCCGGCGAGATCGACAAGCCCGCGATCGGCGCGCGCACGCGCGACATCGAATTTCTCAGCAACGGGCTCGTGCGCGTCCTCGACGACGATCACGAAGCGAAAGGGCCGTGGGACCCGAATCTCGAGCCCGAAAAACTGCAGGTCGCCTTGCGCTGGATGTTGCTGAATCGCGCCTTCGACGACCGCATGTGGCAGATTCAGCGGCAGGGGCGCATCTCCTTTTACATGCAGGCGCGCGGCGAGGAGGCCATCTCGATCGCACAGGGCATGGCTTTGCGTTCGGGCGACATGTGTTTCCCGTCCTACCGCAACCAGGGCCTGTACATGTACCGCGGCATGAAGCTCGTCGACATGATGTGCCAGTGCCTCTCCAATACGCGCGACATGTGCAAGGGACGCCAGTTGCCGATCATGTATCACAGCAAGGAAGGCAACGTATTCTCGATCTCGGGCAACCTCGCAACGCAGTACCCGCACGCGGTCGGTTGGGCGATGGCTTCCGCGCTCAAGGGCGAGGATCACATCGCGGCGTCCTGGGTCGGTGATGGCAGCACGGCCGAAGCCGATTTTTACCATGCACTGACGTTTGCGGCCGTTTACCAGGCGCCCGTGATCCTCAACGTCGTCAACAACCAGTGGGCGATCTCGACGTTCCAGGGCACGGCCGGCGGCCAGCGCCGCCCGTTCGCGGCTCGCGGTCTCGGCCTCGGCATCCCGGGCGTCCGCGTCGACGGCAACGACTTCCTCGCGATCTACTCCGCCACGGTGTGGGCCGCAGACCGCGCGCGGCGCGGTCACGGCCCGACGCTGATCGAGCACGTCACGTATCGCGGCGGCGCGCACTCGACGAGTGACGATCCGTCGAAGTACCGGCCGAAGGACGAGTGGGACGCATTTCCGCTCGGCGACCCGGTCGAGCGGCTCAAACAGCACCTGATCAGGCTCGGCGTGTGGAACGACGACAAGCACGACAAGCTTTGGAAACAGTGTGTCGACGAAGTGACGGTGGCCTGGAAGGAAGCCCAGACCTACGGAACGATGACCGAGGCGCCCTTCCTCGACCCGGCGACGATGTTCGAAGACGTGTATGCCGAGATGCCGCACCATCTCGAGTCGCAGCGCCGCCGTCTTCTCGAAATCCTGGGTGAGGACTAAGCCATGGCCCAGATGAACATGATCGAGGCCATCCGCTCGGCCCACGACGTCATGATGCAGCGCGACCCCACCGTGGTGGTGCTCGGCGAAGACGTCGGTTATTTCGGCGGCGTCTTCCGCTGCACGGACGGCTTGCAGAGAAAATTCGGCGAGCACCGCGTCATCGATGCGCCGATTGCCGAGGGCGGCATCGTCGGTGCCGCGATCGGCATGGGCGTCAACGGCCTGCGGCCGGTCGCCGAGATCCAGTTTGCCGATTACATCTACCCGGGATTCGACCAGATCGTGTCGGAGCTGGCGCGGCTCCGTTACCGCTCGAGCGGGGAGTTCTTTTCCCCCGTCACGATCCGCACGCCCTGCGGTGGCGGCATCCGCGGCGGGCAGACGCATTCGCAGTCGCCCGAGGGCATCTTCACACACGTCAGCGGCATCAAGACGGTCATGCCCTCGAATCCCTATGACGCGAAAGGCCTGCTGATCGCGGCCATCGAATCGGACGACCCGGTCGTGTTCTTCGAACCGAAGCGCATTTACAACGGTCCGTTCGACGGCGATCCCGAGAAGCCCGGCGTGTCGTGGGCGTCGCACCCGAAGGGCGAAGTGCCCGAAGGTTACTACACGGTGCCGCTCGGCACGGCCGACATCGCGCTCGAGGGCGAGGAACTGACGATCATCACCTACGGCACGCTCGTGCACGTCGCGATCGCGGCGGCCCGCGAAACCGGCGTCGACGCCGAGGTCATCGACGTGCGCACGATGGCGCCGCTCGACGTCAAGACGCTTTGCGATTCGGTCAAGAAGACGGGGCGCTGCCTCGTCGCGCACGAGGCGACACGCTTCGGCGGCTTCGGCGCCGAACTCGCGGCGACAATTCAGAAGGACTGCTTCTATCACCTCGAAGCACCGATCAGCCGCGTCGCCGGCTGGGATACCCCCTACCCGCACGCGTTCGAATGGCAGTATTTCCCCGGCCTGAAGCGCATGGCGGCCGGCATACGACGCGTCATGGAGGCAGAATGAGCGAGTACATCTTCAAGCTGCCGGACCTCGGCGAAGGGACCGTCGAGTCGGAAATCGGCGAGTGGTTCATCAAGGTCGGCGACGAGGTCAGCGAAGAGGACATCGTCGGCACGGTCATGACCGACAAGGCCGCGGTCGAGGTTTCGAGCCCGGTCACGGGAACCGTGACCCGGCTGGCCGGCGAGCCCGGTGACGTCATTGCCGTCGGCGCGCCGCTCGTCGTGTTCGAAACGGGCGCAGGGGTCGCCGGCAAGCCGCCGCCCGCCAAAGAAGCAGTGGCGGCCGAGCCGCCTCCCGCGGACGAACCGGCCGTCAAAAAGGCGCCCGCCGCGGAGGAGCCCGGGCGTCGCGTCATGACCTCGCCCGCCATTCGGCGCCGCGCGAAAGAAGCCGGCGTCGACCTCGCACTCGTCCCCGGTACCGGCCCGGGCGGGCGCATCGTGCGCAAGGACTTCGACAACTATCTCAAGGCGCGCGCAACCGGCGCGACCGTGGCGGCCCCGCTAACGCCGTCAACGAAGGTCAAGGAGATCAAGATCATCGGCGTGCGGCGCATCATCGCCGAACGCATGCAGTCCGCAAAGCTCGAGATTCCGCACTTCGCGTATGTCGAGGAACTCGACATCACCGAACTCGAGGCGCTGCGCAAGCACCTCAACGCGACGCGCGAGACCGCCGACCGCCTCACGTTGCTGCCGTTCCTCGGCCTGGCCCTGATCCGGGCATTGCGGGACTTCCCGCAATGCAACGTCACGCACGACAAGGACCGCAACCTCCTGCTGCAACACGAGGCCGTGCACCTCGGCATCGCGACGCAGACGCCGGACGGACTCAAGGTGCCCGTCGTGCGGCACGCCGAGTTGCTCTCCCTCGACGGCCTCGCAAGCGAGATCAAGCGCCTGTCCGAGGCGGCCCGCACCAACAAGGCCACCAAGAGCGAGCTGTCGGGATCGACGATCACGATCACGAGCCTCGGCAAGCTCGGCGGCATCGCCTCGACGCCGGTCATCAACGCACCCGAGGTCGGCATCGTCGGTGTCAACCGCGCGATCGAACGGCCGGTCGTGCTCAACGGCCAGGTCCAGGTGCGGCTCATGATGAACCTGTCCTCGTCGTTCGACCATCGCTTCGTCGACGGCTTCGACGCCGCCGCGATGATTCAGCGCGTCAAGGAATTCCTCGAACACCCGGCCACGATCTTCATGGCCTGACGGGCGCCAGGACGCGCGACGGATTGAGGATGTTGCGCGGGTCGAGCGACGCTTTCAGCGTGCGCATCAGGTCGATATCCGCACGCGAGCGGCTGTGCGGCAGCCAGCGCATCTTCTCGGTGCCGATGCCGTGCTCGGCGGAAACGGAGCCGCCATAGGGCCGCAGCGGTTCGTAGACGCACGCGTTGGCCGCATCGTGATGATCGCCTTCTTCCCCTGGAGAAATGAAGAAATGCAGGTTGCCGTCCGCAATGTGTCCGAGCGTGAATGCGCGCCCGTCCGGCCAGCGCGCCCCGACGCGCCGGTACACCTCGTCCACGTACGCCGGCATGTCGCGGATCGGCAGGCTGACGTCGTAGAGAAAGTTTGGCTTGCGCTCGAGCACGGCTTCGAACTCCTCGCGAATCCGCCACAGGTCGCGGGCCTCGGATTCCGACTTGGGTAAGACCGCATCGACGATCAGGTTCCGCCCGAGGGCATCGGTCAGCACGCGCTCCAAGCGTTCCGCGTCGGTGACGGGATCGCTGCCCTCGGCCTGGAAGACGACGTAAAAGGGATGGTCGCGGCCCAGCGGCGCCCGGTGCCAGCCCTCGCCCGTGACCTCGTGATAGTAGTCGTTCCACATGACTTCGTAGGCGCTCAGCGTGCCCGCGAGTTCCCGCTGCAGGACACCGAGTAACGCCGCGACGTTGTCGAAGTCGCGGAACGCGACCATCGCGTTCTGCCGGCTCGCGGGTTGCGGGAACAGCC
>JBFJQO010000158.1:0-6062 GCA_041616535.1 Woeseiaceae bacterium
CGCGGTCTCTTCGCCGCAGACGTAAGACCCGGCGCCGAGGTGCAGCTCGACGTCGAAGTCGAAGCCGCTGCCCTGGATGTCCCTGCCGAGCCAGCCCGCGCCGCGCAGCGTCTCGATCGCGCGGCCCAGGATCGTGTGCGTCAGCGGGTACTCGGAGCGCAGGTAGATGTAGCCCTTGTCCGCGCCGACCGCGAAGCCCGCGATCGCGATGGACTCGATGAAGCCGTACGGGTCGCCCTCCATGAGCATGCGGTCCGAGAACGTGCCGCTGTCGCCCTCGTCGGCGTTGCACGCGACGTACTTCTGCTCGCTTATCGTGTCCGCGACCGTGCGCCACTTGATGCCGGCCGGGAAGCCGGCGCCGCCGCGGCCGCGCAGGCCGGATGCGGTGACGGCGTCGATGACGGCGTCGGGCCCGATCTCCCAGGCCTTTTGCAACGCCTTGAACCCCTGGTGCGCAAGGAAGTCGTCGAGCGACAGCGCCTCGACGAGGCCGCAGCGCCAGAACGTCCAGCGATCCTGCGAGATGAGGTAGTCGATCTCGTTGACCGGGCCGAGGCGCTTGTCGTGCGCGCCGCCCTCGATGAAGCCACTCTCGTACAGGCCCGCGACGTCGTCGGGCGAGACATTGCCGTAGGCGATGCGCTGTTCGCCGACCTGCACCTCGACGAGCGGCTCGAGCCAGCAGGCACCCCAGGAACCGTTACGTACGAGCTCGATCGCCGCGCTGCGCCGCTTCGCCTCGCGCGCGATCGCGGCGGCCACCTCGTCGGCGCCGACGGAGACGGCCGTCGTCTCGCGCGGCACGAAGATGCGCGTCCTGTTCATGAGGCAGCCTCTCGCGCGGCGGCGAGCAGCGCATCGAAGCGCCGCTTGTCGACTCGACCGTGGGTGCGGCCGTCGACCATGACGGCCGGCGCGCAGGCGCAGTTGCCGAGGCAATAGACGGGTTCGAGCGTGACGCCTTCTCCGATAGCCTCGTGTGCGTGACGCGCGAGCTCACGGCCGCCCATTGCCTGGCAGGCCTCGGCCGCGCAGACTTTGATGATGTGCCTGCCGGGCGGCGCCGTGCGAAGGTCGTGGTAGAACGCCACGACGCCGTGTACGTCGGCGCGCGACAGGTTGAGGAGGTCGGCGAGTTGCCGGATCACGGCCTCGGACACCCAGCCGTGCTTGTGCACGATCTTCACGAGGATCTGCACGAGCATCGCGGGCCGGTTGCCGTGCTCTGCCGCGATCGCCGCGACCGAGTCCCTGTCGATGGCGTTGTCGTTCATGCGCTTATCCGTTCCTCTCCCGCGTACACGTTATATGTGTCACCGCGCAGGAATCCGACCAGAGTCACATTGAACTCCTGTGCCAGCTCGACCGCAAGGCTCGACGGTGCGCCGACCGCCGCGAGCAGGGGCATGCCCGCGACGAGCGCCTTTTGCATGAGCTCGAAACTCGCCCGGCCGGAGACCATGAGCCCGAGTTCGGCGGCGGGCAGGCGGCCGCCCTGCAGCAAAGCGCCGACGACCTTGTCGACGGCGTTGTGGCGGCCGACATCCTCGCGCACGACGATGAGCTCGCCCTGTGCATCGAACGCGGCCGCCGCGTGCAGGCCGCCGGTCTCGTCGAACGTCGCCTGTGCTGCGCGCAGCCGCTCGGGCACCGCGGTAATCACCCTGCGCGCGAAGGTCGCGCCGGTGCGGATAATCGGTTCGACCCCTTTCACGTGGAGCGCATCGAGCGAGGCTTTGCCGCACACGCCGCAACTCGAGGTCGTGTAGAAATGGCGCTCGAGCCGTTCGAGTTCGACGGCGACGCCGTCCTCGAGTTCGACGCGGACCGTGTTGTCGCCCTGGCAGGGCTTGACGATTGCGATGTCGTCCCGGGACCGGAGGATCCCCTCGCCGTAAAGAAACCCTATGGCGAGATCTTCGTCGTCGAGCGGCGTGCGCATCGTGATCGACACCGCAGCCGTGCGCCGCTCGCCGCCGGATTCATAGCCCAGCCGGATCTCGAGCGGCTCCTCGGTGGCGACGCGGTCGGGGCGCATTTCGCGCAAACCCGCGCGATAGCGACTGACCTCGACTGTCCGGCTGCGGCCTGTCATGGCGTCTCGATGCGGCGGTGTGGCACCGCAGTATATCGCAGTGGCGGGGCCTCCATGCAGTAATGCGAATGCGTCTCATATTCATCAACTCAGTCCGAAAGCCGCCGTTATGCTGGCGTTCAGGAAACTCGGCTAAAATTCCGCCCTCTTCGCAACCCAGACTTATTCGAAGGAGACACCGTTGAGCAAGATCGCACGCCGCAAATTCCTACAGCTGTCAGCCGTTGCGGCTGCCGGCGCACTCGTCGTCCCCGGCCGCGAAGCTGAGGCTTCAGACCTGCCGCAGTTGTCGGAAGACGACCCGATGGCGCAAGCCATGAAATACACGCACGATGCCTCGACGGTGGATCCGTCGGCGCGCAACAACCCCGCGCCCGAGCAGAACTGCGCCAACTGCGCACTGGTTCAGGGCGAGGACGGCGCCGCATGGCGTCCGTGCCAGATCTTCCCGGGCAAGGCCGTTGCCGCCGCCGGGTGGTGCTCGGTCTGGGCACCGAAAGCCTGATCCGCAACGAAAGTAGTTGCATGGGAAACGCCGGCTTACAGCCGGCGTTTTCATTTGTACAATCGGCTCACGCGCAGAACGCCTGCGTGCAGCAACTGGGAGACCCGTTTTGTTCGAGAACCTCGCGGCCGCGCCGGCCGATGCCATCCTCGGCCTGATCACCGAGCACAAGAACGACCCGCGTCCCGAGAAGATCGATCTCGGGGTCGGCGTTTTCCGCACGGCCGAGGGCGAAACGCCGGTGCTCGACGTCGTCAAGCAGGCAGAACAGCGCATTGTCGATACGCAGGCGAGCAAGGCCTATATCGGCACGGCGGGCGATCCGCAGTTCAATGCATTGATGCAGGGTCTCACGTTCGGCGACAACGTCGACGAGGATCGCCTCTGGACGATCCAGGCGCCGGGCGGGTCGGGCAGCCTGCGTGTCGCGGCCGGGCTGATTCTGCGGGCCCGCCCCGATGCCACGGTGTGGGTCTCGGATCCGACCTGGGCGAATCACATCCCGTTGCTCGGCGGCGCGGGCCTCACGCTCGAGCCCTATGCCTACTACGACGCCGACGAGCACGTCATCCGCATCGACGCGATGCTGGATGCGCTGCGCAAAGTGCCCCAGGGCGACGTCGTGCTATTGCACGCGTGCTGCCACAACCCGTCGGGGTTAGATCCGAGCGAGGACGAATGGCGTGACATCGCGGACGTGATCGTCGAACGCGAGCTCGTGCCCTTCGTCGACATGGCCTACCAGGGTTTCGCGCACAGCCTCACCGACGACGCGTTCATCGTGCGCCACCTCGCAAAACGCGTGCCCGAGATGATCGTCGCGAATTCGTGCTCGAAGAATTTCGGCCTGTACCGCGATCGCGTCGGCAGCCTGTCGTTGTTGTCATCGACGAGCGAGGCACGCGACGTGTCCTACAGCCAGGTCAACAGCATCGTGCGCACGATCTACTCGGTGCCGCCCGATCACGGCGCGGTCGTCGTCGCGACGATCCTCGGCGACGCCGAGCTCAAGGCGGCCTGGCGCGTCGAACTCGCCGAGATGCGCGGTCGCCTGCGCGAAATGCGCGTATTGCTCAACGAGGCGCTCAAGGAAAAAGCGCCCGGCCACGATTTCTCGCACCTCGTGCGCGCGCGCGGCATGTTCTGTTTCCTCGGCATCCCCGAGAAGCAGGTCGATCGCCTGAAGAAGGAATACGGCGTCTACATGGTCGGATCCAGCCGCATCAACACGGCCGGAATCACGGCGCACAACGTCAACTATCTCGCCGACGCGATCGCAGCCACGCTGTGACGCGGATCGCAATCGCGGTCGCGAACGGGATGCCGAACTTGAGGTAGTCGGGATTTGCGAGATCGTCGAGTGAGCGCGGCAGCGCGAAGATCACGCCGGCCCAGACGAGGCCCGTGCGGTGCAGTATCTTCCAGGACTTCAGGCTCATCGCCTTTTTCGGCGCGTCGAACGACGTGATCAGCATCAGGTAGAAAACGGCGTAGGCGCCGCCGCCGACGAGCAGGTTGAACAGCGGGTACTCGAGTTCGGGCTGCGAGCCGAAACGGTAGGCGATCAGCCCGAGATGCGTGGTCATCGTCGCGGCAAAACCGACGCCGACGAGCCGCCGGTGGCGCAGCAGGGCCGCGGTCCAGTCCGCGCGCAACAGCTGCTGCAGTGGCCGGGCGACGAGCACGACGAGATACAGCGCGAACGCGAGCTGCGCCGTGTGACGGATTGGCACGCGGACGATCTCGTCCGAGAAGGCCCTGCTGAACAGCCACAGCGCGGACGCGCCGCCCGTCAGCAAGAGGATCGTGAAGAAAACTTGCCAGTTCCGTTTGTCGTTGCGGCTCACAGGTCGTCAAGCAGCAGGCGGCTGCGCTTGCCGATGCCGAGACGCCGCGCCGTGCCGCCGTTCAGTTCGAGCACGTAGCGGATGGGTTCCACCGGCGCCTGCGACGTGAGCGTCAGCGGCACGGTGTCGGCATTGATCGACGACACGCTGCCGTCGCCGCGAACGAACAGCATGTCGAGCGGGATGTAGGTGTTCTTCATCCACATCGAGTGGTAATCGTCGTCCTCGTAGACGAACAGCATGCCCGTCGTCGCGGGCATGCTGCGGACGTACATCAGGCCGCGGCGCTTCTGCTCGAAGTCGCGCGCGACATAGACGTCGAAGACATGCGTCAAACCCTCGTCGTTGACGATCTCGAGTGAGCCGAAGTCGAAGACCGGATCCAGCTCGGGCATCGTGCCTCTCGTCACGGCAGGTTGCGGTCCGCAAGCCGCCAGCAACAGCCAGGTCACCGCGACGAAGGCCCTCACGAGGCACTCCAGTCGCCGATGCCGCTGAAGCGCAGGTCGCGCACGTCCACGTAGGCATCGCCGTTGAATTCACCCAGCGGCCCGACGCAGCTCAGGCTGCCGGACACGACGTGCGCGGCGACCGCATCCGCGAGCGGCGCGTTGGTCTCGACGTCGGTCCAGCAGGCGCCGAGGTTCGGCGTGCTGAAAAAGCGACCGCTGCCCTCGACCGTGACCGTGACGATGCTGTCGAACTCGGCGCCCGTCTCGCCGGCCTCGAGTTCGGGCATCGCGATGATGATCGCGAGGCGCTCGCCACCGACGTCCCCCGTGAAGCGCAGCCGCACGCCGCGATCGTCCGGGCGCCGCATGCTCTCGCAGCGCAGCGCGGCATCGTCCCATTCGATGTCGGCGTTGAGCGCGCCGCCAAGGGATGCGCGCAGGAATCCGCGCTCGCCGCAGCTCGAGGCGACGGGGCCGGCAGGGGGCTCGGTCTCGGCCGGCACGGCGGGTTCAGGCGCCTGGCCGCAGGCGGCCAGGATGAGCGCGACGAAAAGCGCCGTTGCGGAATCTCTCTTTGAATACAAGGTCCAGCTTCATTCGAGGTCGAAATTTCAGTCAATAGTACTAAAATGACCGGCCGCTTTATCCTCCGGAGTCTTTGATGAGCGTCGCCCAACAATTTCAGAAGCTCGAAGCGCATGCCAGCAGCCTGATCATCGGGCAGGCACACCTGATCAACCGCATGCTGATTGCGCTGTTGTGCGACGGCCATTTGCTCGTCGAGGGCGCGCCCGGTCTCGCCAAGACCCGCGCGATCAAGGTGCTGGCCGAGAGCATCGAGGGCGACTTCCACCGCCTGCAGTTCACGCCGGACCTGCTGCCCGCCGACCTGACCGGCACCGACATCTACCGCCCGCAGGAGGGCACGTTCGAGTTCCGCAAGGGCCCGCTGTTCCACAACCTGATCCTGGCCGACGAGATCAACCGCGCGCCGGCCAAGGTGCAGTCGGCGCTGCTCGAGGCGATGGAGGAGCGGCAGATCTCGGTGGGCGACAAGACCTACCCGCTCGAGGGGCTGTTCATGGTCATGGCGACGCAGAACCCGATCGAGCAGGAGGGCACCTACCCGCTGCCCGAAGCCCAGCTCGACCGCTTCCTCC
>JBFJQO010000159.1:0-6056 GCA_041616535.1 Woeseiaceae bacterium
CAATGATCTTGTTCACTTATCGAACTCCCGATTGTCCCTGGAAGATGCGGGTGAATCCCCGCGCGGTTGCTATTGTCCAAGACTGCCTGTGTGTGTACAAGGGCCTTGCAGCTCCTCACCCGAACGGGGTGCCACGATGACGGACAAACAAATCGTGATAGTCGCAGATCAGCTACTGCAGTGGCTCGACGACGCCGACACCGTGGTCGCCGATTGTCGATTCGACCTCGGCGACCCGGCGGCAGGCCGCCGCGACTATCTGCAGCAACACGTTCGCGGTGCCGTGTTTCTCGACCTCGACGAAGACCTCGCGGGGCCCGTCGGGCCGGGCTCCGGCCGTCATCCCTTGCCCGATGTCGAGGAAATCGTAGCAAAGCTCGCCTCGCTGGGAATTGGCAATGCAAGCAGAATTGTTGTCTATGACGGCAGCAACGGGGCGGTCGCGGCCCGCGCCTGGTGGATTCTGCGCTGGCTTGGGCACGAAGACGTCTTCGTGCTCGACGGCGGCTTCGCCGGCTGGCAGCGGCTCGGGTTGCCGACCGACTCCGGTTCGACCACGCGCGAGCCACGCCGGTTCGAGCCGCGTGTGCGTAATGATCTCGTGCTGACCACGCAGGAACTCGCCGCCGATCCCGCCCGTATCCCGTCATTCAATCTCCTCGATGCACGCGACGCCGGGCGGTTTCGCGGCGAACACGAGCCGATCGACCCCGTCGCGGGACACATTCCGGGCTCGCGCAATGTGCCGTTCGCGGGCTTCCTGCGCCCGGACGGGACCTGGTTGCCGCTCGCAGAGCGGCGTGTTCGGTTGTCGGAGGCTCTCGGAGGGGACCTGAGTGGGCCCTGGAGCGTCATGTGCGGCTCCGGCGTGACCGCCTGCCACATCGCGATAACGTCGCTCGAAGCCGGTTTCAGGGAGCCTCGCGTCTACGTCGGCTCATGGAGCGAGTGGATTCGGGACGGATCGCGGGCTGTCGCGGTGGGGCCAGCCTGAGGGCAGCAGGCGTGGCTCGCGGATTTGGTGCAATATCCGGCCCGTGGCCGGGTCCAACAAAGCAGGGCCAAGGTAGCGGCCCGATACGCTGTGTGGCAGAATAACGACAGAGCGAAAGATTATGAAAAGCTATATAAAACAGTTATTAACATTACTTACTTTAAGTGCTTTGGCATCGTGTGCGGCGACCTCGAACGGTACCGATGAGGACGGTGTCGCCGATCGACCGCGCCGCAGCGATTGCATCCATGAGCCAAGTATCCGAGGATACAGGGTTCTGGATGAGCAGAATCTCATCGTCGAGGCTTCGGGGCGGCGGTCCTACCACGTCGTGCTGATGCGCAGGGCTTTCGGGCTCCGCAGCAGCTGGGGCATCGTCTTCGACTCGCCGGGCAGCCGCGTTTGCGAAAAGTTCAGCGAGATCATCTTCGAAGACCATTTCGACGGCGATTCGATCCGGATCTCGAAAATATATGAGCTGACACCAGAAGAAGAAGAGGATCTCCTGATCCGGTTCGGCAAGAAAGAGCCGGAAATCAAACAAACGCCGGCGCCCGCGGACGTGGAAGGCGCCGACGTAGAAGAGCTGGACACGGGCGACGGCGATTAGCGCCGCAGTCCGAGTCACGCAATCCGCAATCTCCGTGCGGACCCGCCCGGCCGATCGATTCGATCGGCCGGGTTTTTTGTGCAGGCGTTTATGAGTGCGGCGTTAGCGGCGCGGATTCGGTAACCTGTCGAGCCGATGAAACATGCTCTCGACAACCTGCGCGTCCTCGACATGAGCCGCGTGCTCGCGGGTCCCTGGGCCGGCCAGTTGCTCGGCGACTATGGCGCCGACGTCGTCAAGATCGAGCGCCCGGGTCAAGGCGACGACACGCGCCAGTGGGGACCGCCATGGCTCGGCAGGGAGTCCGCCTATTTCCTGTCGACCAATCGCAACAAGCGCTCGGTCACGGTCGACATCGCAACGGCGTCCGGGCAGCAGATCGTACGTGAACTGGCTGAACAGGCCGATGTGCTGCTCGAGAACTTCAAGGTCGGGACGCTGGCGCGCTTCGGCCTCGGTCCCGATGCGCTGATGGCGGCCAACCCGAGACTCATCGTATGTTCGATCTCGGCGTTCGGCCAGACGGGCAGCCGCGCGGCCGAGCCGGGCTACGATGCGATGATCCAGGGGGCGGGCGGACTCATGAGCATCACGGGCGCGCCCGACGAGGAGGGCGGACGGCCGCAGAAGGTCGGCGTCGCCATCGCCGACATCATGGCCGGCATGTACGCCGCGACCGCAATCCTCGCTGCCTTGCAGGCGCGCGCCTCAACGGGGCTCGGGCAGCGGATCGACGTGCCGCTTTACGACAGCCAGGTCGCGTGGCTGGCCAACCAGAACATGAACCACCTCGTGGGTGGCGAAGTGCCCGGTCGGATGGGAACGGCGCATCCCAACCTCGTTCCCTACCAGGCGTTCGCGTCCGGCGACGGCGACTTCATGATCGCCGTCGGTAACGATCGCCAGTTTGCGGACTGCATGGCCTGTCTCGGCCTCGACGATCTCGCACGCGACGAGCGCTTCGCGAGTAATCCGCAACGCATACGCCACCGGTCCGCGCTCGTCGAGGCGATGCAGGTCGTGTTGCGGACCCGGCGGGCGGCCTACTGGCTGGATGCGCTCGCCGCTGCCGGTGTACCGGCCGGGCCGATCAACGATATCGGCGAGGTCCTCGGCAACGCGCATGCGCGCGAGAGGCAACTCGTCCGTCAGCTGCGCAACGGGGCGGGCGACGACGTGCCGACCGTCGCCAACCCCGTCGCGTTCGCCGCAACGCCGGTGGCCTACGACCGCGCGCCGCCGTTGCTCGGCGAACATACCGATGAGGTATTGCGCGAGTGGTTGGGGTACTCTGGCGCACGGATCGCGGAGCTGCACGCTGACTCCGTGATCTGAGCCATCCTGACGAATTGCAGCGAACCAAATGGACGATCAGATCAAGACCAGCGCAGTGCTAAAGGACGTGCGCTACGAAATACGGGGGCAACTCGCCAATCGCGCCCTCGAACTCGAGAAACGCGGCTACGAGATCATTTCCCTGAACATCGGTAACCCGGGAGTGTTCGGTTTCCGCACACCCGAGACGATGCGGCTGGCGATGATCGAGAATCTCGGTCTCGCCGAACCCTATTGCCACCAGAAAGGGATCTTTCCGGCGCGCGAGGCCGTGGTCATGCAACAGCAGAACCGCGGCATTCTCGGCGTATCGGCCGACGAGGTCTTCATCGGCAACGGTGTCAGCGAGTTGATCGACCTGTCGTTGCGCGCCTTGCTCAATCCCGGCGAAGAAGTGCTCGTCCCGAGCCCGGACTATCCGCTGTGGACCGCGGCCGTTGCCCTCAACGGCGGCCAGGTGCGGCACTATCGCTGCCGCCGCGACAACGCGTTCATTCCCGACGTCGACGAGATGGCCTCGCTGATCAACGACCGAACGCGCGCCATCGTCGTCATCAACCCGAACAACCCTACCGGCGCCGTCTACGGCCGCGAGACGCTCGAAGGGATTGCCGCGCTGGCCGAGCGGCACGATCTCGTCGTCTTGTCCGACGAGATCTACGACCAGATGGTCTACGACGACGCCGAATTCGTGCCGATGGCGACGCTGGTCAATGACACCGTCTGCCTGACGTATTCGGGGCTGTCAAAAGTCTACCGTGCCTGCGGGTATCGCGTCGGCTGGTGTGTCTTCAGCGGCGACCTCGAGCGCGCCGCGGATTTCATCCACGGCATGGAGCTGCTCGCGGCGTTGCGTTTGTGCAGTAACGTGCCGGGCCAGTGGGCCGTGCAGACCGCGCTCGGCGGTTTCCAGAGCATCGCTGAGCTCGTCGCGCCCGGCGGGCGACTGTACCAGTCGCGGCAGGCGATCATTGATCACGTGGCCGCAAGCGAGTATCTGAGCGTGCAGGCCCCGATGGGCGCAATGTATGCCTTCATACGCCTCGACCCGCGTTTCGAGGGCGTCTTCGACGACCAGGCCTTCGCGCTCGAACTGCTCGAGAAACACCATGTTCTCGTGGCGCCGGGCAGCAGCTTCAACACCGTGTACACGGACCACTTCCGCGTGACGACGCTGCCCGACACCGATGCACTCGACATCGTGTTCAATCGCATCGAGGCCTTCCTGGCGCAGCACGTCTGAACATGTACGACTGGCTCGGCGACGCGCTGGACGATTCGAGCTGCCTCGTTACGGTCAACCAGCGCCTCGCGCGGCTGTTGCTCGAGGCCTGGGCCGAGGCGCAGCTCGGCAACGGTACGTCGGCCTGGCGCACGCCCGATATCCGGCCCTGGCACGGCTGGCTCAACCGGGTGGTCGCCGCGGCCGAGAGCCAGGACGATATCCCGACCCGCATCAACGCGCAGCAGAGCCAGGTGCTGTGGGACCGCTGCCTGCGCAAGGAACTCGGCGACGACGCGAGCGGCATGCCCGCGCTCGTGCGTCTCGCACGCGACGCGTGGCAACGCGTCGCCGACGCCCGCATCGGCATTCGCGACGTCGCGCGGTCGGCGCTCAGCGAAGACCAGCGCATATTCGCGGTGGCGGCCGGTCGCTACCTCGCGGTGCTCGAACACGAGCACTGGGTCGACGACGCCGGTCTCGGCGAACTGGCATTGAAACTGATCCGGGAAGGCAGGGTGCCGCTACGGGAACGGTACCTGTTTACAGGCTTCGATCGACGCCGCCCGCTGCTCGCCGCCGTGCAGGACGCACTGCGTGAACAAGGTTGTGAGGTTGCCGTGCGCGAGGCAAGCGCTACGGCCGCGCCGCCGACCGTTTACGAATTCGAACAGCGCGATGCGGAAATGCGCTCCGCCGGCGCCTGGGCGAGATCGGTCGTCGATACCTCGCCCGGTGCCCGCGTCGCCGTCATCGTGCAAGGCCTGGAGAACACGGGTCGGCGCGACCTGCACCTGCTGCGCGAGGGTTTCGCACCGGGCTGGCAGTACGGGCCCGCGATGCTGCGCGAGACCGTCAATGTGTCCTACGGCAGGCGGCTGTCCGACTATCCGGCGATCACGATCGGATTGTTGGTCCTGCGTTGGCTGGTCAGGGACCTGTCGTCCACCGAGGTCTCGATGCTGGTGCTGTCGCCGTTGCTCGGTCACGAGGAACGAGCTGCGCGCAGCCGTCTCGAGCTGCGCCTGCGGGCTTTGCCGGACCGCGCCTGGTCGCCGTCGATGATCACGGCGGCGCTGCGCGGCCGGGATGAAGCCGCCGATGCCGGCGACTGGCTCGGACGAATCGCGGCCCTCAGCAAACGGCGTCGGGCGCTGCCGCAACACGCATCGCCGTCGGCCTGGGTGATGATCGTCGATGAAACGCTGGCTGCGCTGGGCTGGCCCGGAGACGCCACACTCGGCAGCGGGAGTTTCCAGCTGGTCAATCGCTGGCGGGAATTGCTCAACGAGTTCGCGCGGCTCGAGATCGTCAGCGCTTCACTGAGTCCGCGCGCCGCCCTCGCGCAACTCGACGCCATGGCCGACGAGATTGTGTTCCAGCCCGAATCGCGACACGCCGCCGTGCAATTGATGGGACCGCTCGAGGCGGCAGGTGCCGAGTTCGACGCGCTCTGGATCTGCGGCATGACGGCCGCGAACTGGCCACCCGCGGGCAATCCGTCGACGCTGTTGTCACGGGCATTGCAGCGCAATCACGCCATGCCCGATGCAACACCTGAGGATACGCGCCAGTGGGCCGCGACGACGCTCCAGCGCCTGCTCGGCGCCGCCGGCGAGGTCATCTGCAGCTATGCCACGGTCGAGGACGACACCGATCAGACGGTCAGCGACCTGCTCGGCGACGCTGCTGCACAAGCCCGCGACGACGAGCCGGGCTGGCATGCGCATCGCCTCGTCGCGAACGGCACTGTCGAAACGGCAGACGATGACGTGCCGCGCGTCGTCGACGAGCGGATCTTCGGCGGCGCCGCGACCGTGCAACGGCAGTTGTCCGAGCCGTTTGCGGCGTTCGCCGTCGGGCGGCTCGGCGTGCGCGTGCTCGATCGCCAGGCC
>JBFJQO010000160.1:0-6035 GCA_041616535.1 Woeseiaceae bacterium
CCGACGACGGGCGCGTCACTCCACGCCGCCAGCGAATGGGGCAAGACGCACAAAGGCATGGCCGTCGTCATTTCGGGCGACAGCGCCGCGAAGTATGTCGCGGCTTATGCCGAGTACTTATAACGCCGCGATCTTGCGGCCAAATTCCTCGACCTTGCCCCAGTCGGTGAATTCGTAGGTCCCGGTCGTATCCGTCGGCCCTTTCGTCATCCACAAGATGAAACGGATCATCGTGCGGTCGAACGGGCCGAGCGCCGGGTAATCGATCTTGCCCGCGAACACGCCGAGGATTTGCGGGACCCAGTCGATCTGCCTGAGGAACTTCTGCAGGTAGGGATTCGTCTCGGGCGTGTTTTTCTCGGGCTTGCGCGCGACGACGTTCACCGAGAACAGCGCATTCGGGTACTGCTCCAGCGTTGGCCGGTTGTTGCGGATGAACTCGTAGACGGCCTTCTGGTGCTTGCCGTAACGGATACTCGCGCCAATGACGACCTTGTCGAACGTGTAATCGTCGAGCGACGGCCCGCCGATGAGATCCACCAGCTCGACGCTGTCGCCGCTTTGTTCGATCACGGAGCCGATGCGCTTGCAGATCTGCACCGTGTGGCCGTCGGTCGTCGAGTAGAGGATCAGTACTTTTGCCATGGGGTTTCTCCGCGACTAATCTAGCATGCATGGACACGCTTGCCGATATCGGGCAGATCCGGAACATCCTGGAGTCGATCCGCGACCAGGCGATTACGCTCGAAGAAAAGTACGCCGACGAACTCGCCAGCGTCCATCCCGAGTTTCGCGAAGGGGCCCGCAACCTCGTCCACTACCTCGCGCTGCGCGAGACCGACACGCTGCAGCTGCGGCGCTCCTTGCGCCATCTCGGCCTGTACTCGCTGGCGCACGCCGAGCGCAACGTACTCGGTTCGATCGAGGCCGTGCAGCATGCCCTCGCGCGTCTCGCCGGCGACGACGCGTTCGGCGTCCTGGACCTGGCGGCGACATTGCAGGCGAGCAACCCGACTGCGGACGACCACCGGCGCGCCATGCTAGGACCCAGCCCCGAGGGCCGCGACGTCAGCATCATGGTGACATTGCCGACCGAGGCCGCCGAGAACCCGACGCTCGCCGCCGAGATGATCGCGGCCGGCATGAACGTCGCGCGCATCAACTGCGCCCACGACGATGCGGACACCTGGGAGCGCATGATCGGCAACGTGCGCCGCGCGGCCGGCGACGCCGGCACCGAGTGCCGCATCGTCATGGACCTGGCCGGCCCCAAGCTGCGCACGGGCGAACTGCGCCCCGGGCCGCGCGTCATTCACATCCGGCCCAAGCGCGACCCGATGGGCCGCGTGATCGCGCCGCGCCGCATTCGCCTGATACCGGACGACGTGCTGCAGCGCGGCACCAAGGTCGCCGTCGTGCCGGTGCCTCGCGAGTGCATCGAGTTCGCACGCGAGGGCGACCAGATTCGATTCCGGGACACGCGCGGCAAAAAACGCAGGCTGCGCGTCGTGGAGAAAGATGACAAGGGGATCGTCCTCGAATCCTGGCAGGGAGCTTACATCGAGACGGGCACGAAGCTGTTCCTCGTGCGCGAGGACATCGGCGAGAAGCTCGTCTACCGGGTCGGCGAACTGCCGCCGGTCGAGCAGCCGCTGCTGCTGCGCGTCGGCGACACGTTGTTGATCCACGCCGACAACACGCCCGGCGAGCCGGCGAGAGAAGATGCCGATGGTATCGTCGTCGAGCCGGCCCACATCGCTTGCCAGCAGCCCGAAGTCTGCGCCTTCCTGTCGGCTGGCGAAGAAGTATCGCTCAACGACGGCAAGATCTCGGGCGTCATCCGCAGCGTTGACGACCAACAGATCGAGGTCGAGATCACGAAGGCCAAGCCGGCAGGCAGCCGTTTGCGCGGCCACCGCGGCATCAACTTCCCGTCCAGCGATATCCGGCTGCCGGGGCTGACGAGTACCGACACGGCCAACCTCGAATTCGTCGTGCAACACGCAGATGCGGTGAGCCTGTCGTTCATCCGCAAGCCGAAAGACGTCGAGGCACTGCTCGAGGAACTCGAGCGGATGAAGGCCGACCAACTCGGCCTCGTCATCAAGGTCGAAACCAAGAAATGCTTCAGGAACCTGCCGAAGGTCATGCTCGCCGCGATGCGGCGTTACCCGATCGCCGTCATGATCGCGCGCGGCGACCTCGCGGTCGAGTGCGGCTGGGCGCAACTGGCCGAGCTGCAGGAGGAGATACTGTGGCTCTGTGACGCTGCCCGAGTGCCCGTCATGTGGGCCACGCAGGTGCTCGAACAGGAGGCGAAAAAAGGGCTGCCCTCACGCGCCGAAATCACCGATGCCGCGCAGTCGCAACGAGCCGATTGCGTCATGCTGAACAAGGGACCGCATATCCTGGCCGCGATCCGCACGCTCGACAATATCCTGCGCCGCATGCAGACGCTGCGCGATCGCAGGACGTCCTGAGGACCGGCCGGCGCGCGCCGGTCGCGCTTACATCGAGCCCGTGAGGTTGAGGAAGACGCCCTGGTGGTCGAAGCTGAGATCGGTCAGATCGTCCGAGAAGTCGGTGAAGTTGTAGCCGATGCCGACCTTGATGTGATCGCCGAAGTAACGCGACACCGCGGCCAGTGCCCCGGCACGCCGCTCGTTCAGGTCGGGCATGTCGAGCAGGCGCGTCTCGAGGAGAATCTCCCAGTTGTCACGCAAGCGGTAGTCGCCGCGCAGGACGTACAGGTTCGCGTTGTTCTTGAAGAACGTCGGATCCTCGCGGTCGAGGCTGACCTCGCCCAGCCGGTAGGCGTACTTGGCGCCGATCGTCAGCTGCGGCGTGACGTCGTAGGTGACGTCAACGGCCGCGATCTGGCTCTTCTGGATGAACTGCGCCGCGACGGTCTGTGCGCCGACCTGCCCCGTCGTCGGCACGTTGTAGAAATAGGTGTACTTCGCCATGGCGTTGAGGCGATCGTGGCGGACCGGGCGCAGTGCATAGCCGAACACGGCCTCGGTATAACCGCCGTCGAAAAACGCACCCATGGAGCTCTCGCTCTCGGCGTGATTGAGCTTGCCGAACAGCCGCGACGAGGCACTCAGCTGGAACTTCAGGCTGTTGCGATACAACCAGGTGGTGCGTTCACTGCGTGACAGGTCGGGTTGTTCGACGTCGTCGCTGCGGTACTCGACGCCGCTCGAGAGTTGCCACTTGCCGCTCTGCAGCGACACCTGCGCACCGGCAGCCGTGCGGTCGGTCTCGGCCCCCGTCAGCGTATCCTGCAGCGTGCCGATGTCGGTGTTGAAGCCGAGCGTCCAGCGCTCGTTGGGCGAGAAATTGATGCCGGCCGAGTGCGTCAGCCCGTAGCTGTTGTCGCCATGGCGATAACGTTCCTCGAGGAACACGCTGGCGCTGTCGGCGAAGCGCGTCTTGAGGCCCGCGACGAGATTACTCTCGGCCCCTTGCGCGTTGCGCATGCCGAAGTCGGTGCGTTCGTTCTCGAGCGTATAGCCGAGATACAGGCTCGTGCGATCGGAGTACAGGTAGTTCGAGCCGAGCCGGCCGCCGGCGCCGAGATCGCCGTTCGACACCTCGGCATCGACCTGCAGCTTGTCGGTCACCTGGTAGCTGCCGCCGACACCGGCCCGGGCGTTCTCGCGCCGTGACCCGGTCACCGACAGCGTGTCCTGCACGAACCCGTAAACATTCCAGTCGGACTTGGAATCGTAGCCTACCTGCACGACCGCATCGGTCCGTTCGCCGTCGTCCTGCGTCAGCGGCACGAGCACCGAGTTGTCCGTGCGCTCGTCCCTGCGGTAGCCGAGGCTGACGTCCCAGTGTTCGCCGATCCGATAGCCGACGTTGTATTCCTGGGCTTGGGTTTCGATACCGAGGTCGATCGTGCGCTTGTCCACCTTGGCGCCGAACGAGAACGTCTCGCCGACCGGCACGCTGAGGGTACCGCCGTAATTCCTGGTGTCGGTCAGCGCTGCCATGCCCGGCGCGGAGTAGCCGGCCTCGACGTCCTGCACGTACATCGTCAGGCGCGTATCGAACACGCCGATGAAGTCGCGCAGCCGGAAGCTCAGGTCGGCGCGGCCGGCTTCGGCTTTGGTATTGGCAAAGGATGTCGGATCCATCGAGTTGAACTCAAAGCCGCCGTCGGCGGAGCGGACCGGCAGCGACACGAGGCCCTCACTCTCGCCCTGCTGCAGCTTGAGCCAGGTGTCGGGCGCGAACTTCAGCGTCAGGTCGACGGCGTTCAGGCTGCTGTCGGCGCCGTCCTGCTCGTTGACGTTCGAGGTCACACCGATCCTCGCGAAATCCGCGATCCAGTAATGTGCCTGGCCGCCGAGCGACACGGCGTCGATGTCCTCGAAGCCCGGCGTGTACTCGTAGCGCACGACCAGCCAGGCTTCGTCTCCCGAAAGCGCCCCGCTGCGCACCAGCAGGTTGTCGTCTGACGTCGAGGCCAGCGGCTCGGTCAGCAGGACGCGGCCCTGCAGGTAGTCGATGTCGTAGTCGATGCCCGGCGTCATATTGATGACGCCCGTGACGATGCCGGACGCCTTGTCGCGCACCTCGATGCGCAGGCGCTCGGAGCCAGCCAGCAGGTCCTGGCGCTGCAGGAAGTAGAGCGAGCCGCCCGTGCCGCGGAATTCTTCGTAAGTGCCGACCGTGCCGGGCTCGGCGGCGAACGCGTCGATCGCAAAGCGCTTGTCGCCAAAGCCGGTCGCCGTATCCGACTCGTAGTGTGCGTTGGCGCCGTACAGGCCGCGATCGACACGCGCGAGCTCGTTGTTCATGTAAGCGATCTTGAAGTTGCCCCACTGCCCGAAGTTGTCGTCCCGCGCGACGCGCACGAAGAACTTGCCCATCGTCGGCGCCAACTCCTCGATAATGCTGTCGTCGCCGAAGGTCGGGTAGTGATAGTCGGTGTCGAGGCGGCGGAACAGCGAGTCCGGCGCCTTGTTCAGGAAGTTGCTAAAGAGGTCGTCGAGCGGCCCTTCGCGCGTATCCGCGCTCGCCCTCAGGCGCCAGTGGTCGCCGAACTTGCCGTCGACGAAGAACGCGAGCCGGCCGTCGACGTTCGAGTCGTAATCGTAGGGCGAGTTCTCGCCCTGCAGCAGGTCGGCCGGGCCGCTGGCCTCGTTGGCAGAGATCGTCAGGTCGGCCATGCCGACGTAGAACCAGTCGTTGCTCTCGAACTCGAGATCGCGCAGGTAGAGCTCGCCGGCACCGTCTGCGTCGAGCATGGCCACCTCGACCGTGTGCGAGCCCTGCGGCAGGATCTCCTCGGCGACGAAACTGCCGCTGTCGTCGACGGGCACCGGGCGTCCCGCCACCCACACTTCGTGGCCGGCCGGCACGTTGTCGCCACGCACGCTGATCGTGCCGCTGGAAAGGCCGATGTTGTGCAGACCCAGCGTATTCTCGCCGTAGGCGGCAAACAGCGTCGCATCGCCTTCCTCGTCGGCCTCACCCGACCCCGGCGGCACGTCGCTGTAAACGACCCACAGCGGCTGCGGTCGCGTTTCGTCGAAGTTGCCGTCGGCACCGTAAACGCGCAGCACGTAGGCGAGCTCGTCGCCGGGCGCGCGGAAGTCGTGATGCTCCGGCAGCCACTCGACATTGCCGTCCACTTCGACTTCGATCGTCTCGAGCGGCACCGACTCGAGCGACTGGCCGGTGCGGAACACGCGGACTTCGGCGCGCGCGATGAAGTGTGAGTAGTTCGTGTACATGCGGAAGTTGACGGGCGTGGCGCGCGTCTTGCCGCTATCGTCCCGAACGACGCTGATGCGCGCAGGGGCCGCCGTCACGCTGAGGCGCGGACTGGAGCGCAGGTTGTCGAAGCCGAAGCGGATGTCGGCGCCCGCCAGTGCGACGTCGGTGCAACGCTGGATATCCGACGAGCTGCGGTTCGGATCGTCGATCGGCTCGCCGTCGACCGTGATGCGCATGAGATTCAGGCCGAGCGGGTTCTGCGGCTCGAGCTCGCGCGTCAGGCGCGTGACGTCGACACCTTC
>JBFJQO010000161.1:0-6003 GCA_041616535.1 Woeseiaceae bacterium
ACTTCATCAACCAGCGCATCGAGAAGGTCAAGGAGCTCATCGTCTACGACGAGATGTCCCTGACTGAGATCGCTTTCCAGCTGGGCTTCAGCAGCCTGGCACACCTCAGCCGGCAGTTCCGCAAGGTGACCGGGCAGACGCCGACACAATTCAAGGCGCAAAGGGACAACCGCCAGCGGCGCCCGATCGACAAGGCGTAAATTGTGCAAATCCGCGCAAAGATGATGTAAGGCCTTGCCGAGCGATCCGGGGCACACTGGGAGCCTGTACCAGGAGTCCCGAACATGAGCACTGTCAGACTGTCCATTTCCGGCATGACCTGCGCCGGCTGCGTGTCGCGTGTCGAAAAGGCGCTGCAGGCCGCACCCGGCGTCAGCTCGGCCGCCGTCAACTTCGCCGAACACACGGCGACGATCGAGGGCGACGTCGATGCCCGCACCCTGATTGCCGAAGTGGCAGCGACGGGCTACGAGGCCGCCGAACTCACGAGCATCGACGACGTCGCCGAGAAAGAAGCGTCGGAGCACGAGCGCTACCGCGAATTGTTAAGGAAAGCCGCGGTCGCGGCCGCCCTCGGCGTGCCGCAATTCGTCTTTGGCATGGCCGGGTGGCTCCCCGACATTGCATCCGGCCGGCCGTTCTGGCTCGTCGTCGGCCTGCTTACGCTGGCCATGCTCGCGTATTCGGGCGGCCATTTCTTCACGAGCGCACTCAAGCTCGCGCGCCGGGGCGAGTCCAACATGGACACGCTGATCGCGCTCGGTACCGGCACCGCGTGGGCCTACTCGATGGTCATCCTCGCGTATCCCCAGCTCGTTCCGGACATGGCCCGGCACGCCTACTTCGAGGCGGCCGCGATCATCATTGCATTCATAAACCTCGGTTCGGCACTGGAAATGCGCGCCCGCGGCAAGACGTCGGAAGCCATCAAGCGGCTGATCGGCCTGCAACCGAAAACGGCGCGCGTCGTGCGCAACGGCATCGAGCAGGACATTCCGATCGAACAGGTCGGACTCGGCGACACGCTGCGCGTTCGCCCCGGCGAGCGTATCGCCGTCGACGGCGAGATTGTCGACGGCCGCTCGAGCGTCGATGAGTCGATGTTGACGGGCGAACCGATGCCGGTCGAGAAAGGCGAAGGCGATGACGTCGTCGCCGGCACGATCAACAAGACTGGCAGCTTCCTGTTCGTCGCAAAGCACATCGGCAAGGACACGGCACTCGCGCGCATCGTCGAGATGGTAAGAACCGCGCAGGCGTCGAAACCCGCCATCGGGCGGCTCGTTGACCAGGTCGCCGCCGTGTTCGTGCCTGCCGTGATCGTCATCGCCATCGTGACGTTCATCGCCTGGTTCGTGCTTGGCCCGACCGGCGAGGAACTGTCCTACGCCATCGTCACCGCGATGACCGTGCTGATTATCGCCTGCCCGTGCGCGCTCGGCCTCGCCACGCCGATCTCGATCATGATCGGCGTTGGCAAGGCGGCCGAGTTCGGTGCGCTGATCCGCAACGGCGACGCCCTGCAGCAGGCCGGCAAGCTCGACACGATCGTTCTCGACAAGACCGGCACGGTCACGGAAGGCCGCCCCAGCGTCACGACGATCCGCACGACCGGCAGCTGGGCAGAGAACGACGTGCTGCGCCTCGCGGCAAGCCTCGAGCAGATGTCGGAACACCCCCTCGCCGAAGCCATACTGCTCGCGGCCGGAGAGCGGGGCCTCGACCTATCGGCCGCGACAAGATTCCAGGCGATCGCGGGACACGGCGCCGAAACCACCGTGGACGGCCGCCACGTGCTCCTCGGTAATCGCAAGCTCATGGCCGATCGCGACATCGACGTCGAGACGCTCGATCCGGCGGCCGCGGAGCTTGCGCAAACCGCGCAGACGCCGGTTTACGTCGCGATCGACGGCCTCGCCGCCGGCATCGTCGGCATCGCCGACGCCATCAAGCCCGACTCGCGCGAAGCCATCGCAAAGCTCCATGCGGCCGGCATGAAGATCGTGCTGCTGACCGGTGATAATCGCACGACGGCCGAGGCGGTCGCCCGCCAGGTCGGCATCGACGACGTCATTGCCGAGGTGCTGCCCCAGGACAAGGCGAACCGGATCGCGGCACTTCAGGGTGCCGGTCAGCGTGTCGGCATGGTGGGCGACGGCATCAACGACGCGCCGGCACTCGCGCGCGCCGATGTCGGATTCGCGATCGGCACGGGCACCGACGTTGCGATCGAGAGTGCCGATATCACGCTGATGCGTGGTTCCTTGCTCGGTGTCGCCGATGCGATCACTGTGTCGAAGGCAACGGTGCGCAACATCAAGCAAAACCTGTTCGGCGCGTTTATCTACAACATGCTCGGCATCCCGATCGCGGCCGGCGTGCTGTATGGCGTCCTGGGCGTGCTACTGAACCCGATGATCGCGGGTGCCGCAATGGCCATGTCGTCGGTGACGGTCGTCAGCAATGCGAACCGCCTGCGGCTGATTCGGCCGGGTGCCGATGCGGCGGACTAGCACGCATGAACCCCTCGCAATCGCATTGCGATCTGTCGCGGACGGCGGCCGCCTCAGGCTGCCTGCAAATCGGGCTCGTAGGTGATTACGGGCCCCAGTTCGTCCAGGCGGAACAACCCGAACGCGCGCTCGCCGTTGTAGTCGAGAACGCGCAGGTCGTCCGACTCGTGCAGGTCGTTGAGCACGGTCTGGAAATGGCCGCCGTAGCGCTCTTTGGCGAGGTCCAGGGGAATCTCGTGTGCGAAAAACCGCTCGATGCCTTTGGCCCGCAGCTTTTCAAGCAGAACCGGCGTCGTGACCGAATCGTGCGAGGTGAGAATCACCAATGGACCGCTACCGGTGATAAGCATTATTGCCTTCATCGCGTACCACCTGTCGTTGAGCCGCACAGCACGGCTACCACTTAGACCATACGCCTGCGGCCCGCGTTGCAGAACCTGCGGGAATTACCTACGGCCGCGCACCGGTCGCGGCGAGTATCAGAATGTCCCTGCTCAGGTAAGATGTTCGTGTATGCCGACCAACGTCACACCCGAATACAAGAAAGCCGAGGAAGCCTACCGCAGTGCACGCGAGCCGAAGGAGCGGCTGGACTGCCTCCGGGACATGCTGCGCACCATCCCCAAGCACAAGGGGACCGAACACCTGCAGTCGGACATCAAAACACGCATCAAGCAACTGACGGAGGAACTGGCCGGGCCGAAGAAAGGCGGCAAGCGTGGCGGACCCTCGCATGTCGTCAGGCCCGAGGGGGCGGCACAGTTGTGCCTGATCGGGCCGCCGAACGCCGGCAAGTCGAGCCTGCACGCCAGGCTCACCGGCTCGCACAGCGACATCGGGCCGTACCCATTCACGACGCATCTTCCGGTGCCGGGAATGCTGCCCCATGAGGACGTCCAGTTTCAGCTTGTGGATCTGCCGCCTGTGTCAGACGAATTCATGGAACCGTGGCTCGTCAATACTTTGCAGCACGCCGATGGCGTATTGCTCGTTATCGACGTCAGTGACCCGGAGTGCCTCGAACAGGTGCCGGCCGTGCTCGAGCGACTGCGCGAGAAGAAGATTTACCTGCGATCGCCCTGGCCGGGACTGGAGTCCGGCGCGGCGCCAGTCGCAGACGACGACGATCCGTTCCGGCTCGACCTGCCGACGGTCCTGATCGCCAACAAGAGCGATCTCGACCCTGACCCCGAGGAAGTGAAGGTGCTCGAAGAACTCCTGGGCCTGCGCTTCCCCGCCCTGACAGTGTCCGCCAAAACCGGCGACGGCCTGGACGCGCTGGGGCCGTTCCTGTTCCGCGCGCTCCAGATCGTACGCGTCTACACGAAATCGCCCGGTAAGAAAGCGGATGCCGACAAGCCGTTCACGGTCCGGCGCGGGGACACCGTCCACGACGTTGCGTGCCTCGTCCACAAGGATATCGCGGAAGGCCTGAAGTTTGCCCGCATGTGGGGCTCGGACGTGTTCGACGGCCAACAGGTTGGTCCGGACCACTTGGTCAACGACGGCGACCTCGTCGAATTACACGCGTCCTGAAAAGAAGCGGGCGCCTTGCGGCGCCCGCCTGGGATTGCTGAGAAACGCCTACGACGCGGGCAGGATGACGGTGTCGATCACGTGAATCAGGCCGTTGCTGGCGCGGATGTCGGTCTTGATGACGTTGGCGTTGTCAATTCGAACCGCGTTGCCGTCTGTCGCAATGCTGACGTCGGCGCCGTTCACCGTGGTGGCTTCGCTCAGCGTTACGACCTTGGCCGCATCGACCTCCCCCGGCACGACGTGGTACGTCAGGATCGCGACAAGCTGATCGCGATTCTCAGGCTTCAACAGCGTCTCGACAGTACCCTCGGGAAGCTTCGCGAAGGCCTCGTCGGTCGGCGCGAAAACCGTAAAAGGGCCGTCGCCTTTCAGGGTGTCGACGAGATCAGCCGCCTCGAGTGCGGCAGCGAGCGTATTGAACTGTCCGGCCGAGACGGCGGTGTCGACGATGTCCTTCCCGGCCTTCTTGCCGTAGCTGCCGGCGAAAGCCAGTGACGCGTAGAGTGCAAACCAGGCGACGAGCAGGATCTTGAAAGCGTTGCGAATCATGGGGAAAAGTCTCCATTCAGTGTTGGGATAAACGACCGGGAAAAATCCGACCGGCCACGTGCTGCTCAAGGTAGCAACTCGCAGTCGGCGAATGGTTACGCATCTGTGTGCGATTGTTTCAGTCCGTTTCCGCGGCTGCGACCCGCCTTTCGTTAATCAGCAGCAGCAATTCCGCGGCGGCCTCGGCATCGCACATTGCCCGGTGATGGTGCTGCAATGCAATGTCGTACTGACGGCACAACGCGTCCAGGCTGTACGACCGGTGGCCCGGATAGAACCTGCGCATCGCGGCGCATGTGCACAGCTTGGGATAGCGGAAAGGACGCCCGAGCCGCGCAAACTCGCGCGCAATGAACCCGTAGTCGAACTCGACGTTGTGAGCGACGAAAATCGCGCCCTGCATGAACGCTTCGAAGTCCTCGGCGATATCTGCGAAGACCGGCGCGTCGGCGACCATGGCGGGCGTGATGCCGGTCAGCCGCGTGATGCCGGGAGGGATAATGCGCTGCGGATTCAGGAGTGTCTGGAAGCGATCGACGACCTGGCCGTCGCATACCTTGACGGCGCCGATCTCGGTGACGCGGTGCCGTTCGCCGCGCCCGCCCGTCGTCTCGACGTCGACGACGACGTAGACCTGGTCCGGGTCGAGGACCCAGCGAACTCGGAGCACGTCGGCCCGGAACCCTGCTTCGCGCAACTGGCTCAGCCGCAACAACTGGTTGCGCCGCAGTTGGTCCCCTTCGGCCTTGACCTCGACAAAGCGCGCGCCGCGGGAATCGATGACGAACAGGTCCGGATAGCCGTAGCGCGCGTTGGCGTAATCGCTGCAGAAACGCGCCAGTACGTTTGCCAGCCCGGATTGTGGCGCGTGATCGAGAAGCGCAAACAAAGCGTCGGTCATGGCCGGGCGCCAGCGGAACACACCATTCGGCGTGCCATGGTACCGGGTGATAATACGCAGCAATTCGTGCTTCGCGGCTACGGGCTGGCCGAGGAGGTTCAGCTTGTACTCGATTCTTTCGGCACAGCTTTCGTGAAACGTGCCCCCTGCAAGCGAGGCGGGAAGCTGCTCGAACGGTGAATGCAGCGTCGCGTCGCCATCGACGAACAGCTCGTCCCAGAACAACAGGCCGAACAACTCGCGCCACAACAGGTTCTCGCTGCGAAACGCGGTGGCGCCAGAGCGCTCGAAATATTCGACGACCGCGCGCTCCGGTGCGCCGCTGTTCGACTCGTCGACGTCGATGCATTCGGCGGAACGCAGCACGTCCGTCAGCGCCGACGTCCGTTTGCCGCCGAACTTGCGCTCGTAAATGTCGCTCGCAACGAGCCACTCCTCGTCGCTGCGTGGATTCTCCAGACACTGCTCGAGCCAGTCGCGTGCCTCGTCGCGACGGCCCTG
>JBFJQO010000162.1:0-5983 GCA_041616535.1 Woeseiaceae bacterium
GTGGCGTGCTCGCGCACGGCCTCGCGCTCGCTGTCGTGCAAAGATTCGTTGACGAGCCAGGGCAACAGCTCGATGGCTGCGTCGTGGCTCATGGCCTCATGCGTGGTCACGATGATGCTCCGTCTTGTCGCCCGCCAGCCGCGGCAGAAGGACTTTCAGCCGGCGGCGGGCATGAAACATGCGCGTCTTTACGGTGTTCACGGGACAGTCCGCGATCTCGGCGATCTCCTGGTACGAGTAGCCGCAGAAATACGTCAGCTCGATCACCTGGCGGTGATCGGGGCTGAGGCCCGCGAGGCCCGCGTGAATCAGCTCGAGGTCGGCGTGCGACCCGCCGTGCGGATCGGCCGTTTCGATATCGCGCCGCAGCGGCGCCTCGTACCGCCCTTCGCGGCGTAACGCGGACAGGGCCTTGCGGTACGCGATGCCGAAGATCCAGCTCGATACGGCGGACTTGCCGCGGTATTTCCTGGCGTCGGTCCAGACCACGAACATCACGTCGTCCACAACTTCCTCGACGAGCACGGGGTTCGCGACGAATCGCCGCAGGTAACCGTACAACCGCCGCTGGTAAATGCGGTACAACTCGGCGAACGCGTTGCGATCCCGGCGCGCCACGGCGGTGAGCAGCGCCCGTTCGCCACTGCTCGTCGTCCGGTTGCCGGATTCACCCTTCCGCATGCGCGATCCACCCCTGATTACACCTTAGGTTAAGTATAGGTCGCCGCCGCTCCGCGAAAGGTTCATTTTTGAACCTTTCTGGTTGTCGCGACGACACACGGGCCATGACGTCTACATTACAACGACTTACGGACCGCGCAACGGGCGTTCTGGCCATGATCGCCGTGCTCACGGCTTGCTCCCCCGGCAGCGGCGAAGGCCTCAACGTCGGCGGCCGGCCGCTTGGCGAGGCCGGTAACGTACCGCTCGCGGCCACACTCGAGTCGATCCAGGTGAACGTGTTCGACGCCTCGTGCACCTCGTGCCATGCGGGTGCGGCGGCGCCGCTCGGGCTGCGGCTCGATGCCGGCAACAGCTTCACGAATCTCGTCGGCGTGCCGTCGGTGCAGGTGGGCTCGTTGCTGCGTGTCGAACCCGGCAATCCCGACCGCAGCTATCTGATCCGGAAGCTCGAAGGCACGGCCTCCGAAGGCGGGCTGATGCCGCTCGGCGGCCCGCGCATACCACAGGCGACGATCGACTTCGTGCGCCAGTGGATTAGCGACGGCGCTCCGCCCGATAGCACGGGTTCGCCGGGCGAGCCGCCGGTCGTCGTGTCGATGAGCCCGGCGCCGGACAGCGCCGCCACGGATTTCCCCGCCGAGATCGTCGTCGGCTTCGATCGCGACGTCGACGCCTCCACTCTCAACACCCTGACGTTCACGCTGCTGCGCTCAGGCGGCGACGGGGCGTTCGGCGACGCCGCCGACGTGCGGGTCGTGGCCGCATCGGTCGGCCTGTCCCCGGTCAATCCGCGGCTCGCGATCATGGACCTTGCCGGCGTTACGCCGGTCGAGGACCGTTACCGCGTCACGCTCGAAGGCACGGGGCCGAACGTCGTCCTCGATACCGACGGGCGGGCGCTCGACGGCGAATTCACGGGCACCCTGCCGAGCGGCGACGGCAGCGAGGGCGGCGACTTCGTCGCCGAGTTCGAGGTTCAGGGACTGCAACCCTCGCTCGACTCGATCCAGGCCAATGTATTCGCGGTGGGGTGTGCGTTTTCCGGGTGCCACTCCGGGCCGGCCGGGCCGGGGCTGCCGCAAGGCATGGACCTGTCCTCGGCCGACGCGAGTTTTGCGAGCCTCGTCGGCGTGACCAGCGTGCAGGATGCGCCCACGCTGCGCGTCGCCCCGGCCGACGCCGACGGCAGTTACCTCGTGCGCAAGCTCGAAGGCACGGCGGCTGCCGGCGGGCAGATGCCCGCGGGAGCGCCGCCGCTCGACCAGGCCACGATCGACGTGATCCGTGCGTGGATCGACAACGGTGCAGCACGGTGACGGCGCGCGGCGATTACCGGTTTGTGGCAGGTGCCCTGCTGTTCCTCGTGCTGCTCTCCCCGGCAGCGAAGGCCGAGCCCTATCTCGCGGTCCAAAAAGGGCTCAAGTGCGGCACCTGCCATATTTCACCGTCGGGCGGCGGCAAGCGCACGTCCTACGGCAACCTTTACCTGCAGACCGAGATGGCCGCACGCACGCTCGACATGGGCACGTTGTGGACGGGCGACCTCGGTCCGTATTTCAGCGTCGGCGCCGATCTCAGGGCGAGCTGGCAGCAACAGGACGTGCCCGGGCAGCGGTCGGTATCCGACAGCGATCTCGACGAGTTCCTCGCCTACGTCGAGATCAAGCCGTTCCCGCAGTACGTCTCGCTGTATTTCGACGCGCGCATCGCGCCCGATGACGCCGTCATTCGCGAGCAATACCTGCGGCTGTCGCTGCCCGGTGGCAACTGGACGCTGCGCGCCGGCGAGTTCTTCTTGCCCTACGGCCTGCGACTCCAGGACGACGAAGCGTTCATCCGGCAAGTCAGCGGCATCAACTTCAACACGCCAGACACGGGCTGGGAAGTCGGCTACGAGGGTGGCGCGTGGACGGGGCAGCTCGCGGTCACGCGCGGCACGGCGGGCGGTCCCGAGATCGACTCGGGCAAGCAGTACAGCCTGCGCGTCGCGCACGTCGCCTCGACGTGGCGCGCCGGGGCGAGCTTCAACTTCAATGACGCGCGAGTCGGCAACCGGCAGATGCAGAACGTGTTCGCCGGGCTGAAGACCGGCCCCGTCGCCTGGCTTGCCGAGATCGACTACATCATCGACGACGGCACGCCCACGGGCAGGCGCTCGTCTTGGGCGACGTTGCTCGAGGCCAACTACGGCTACCGTAAGGGCCACAATCTCAAGGCGACGTTCGAATGGTACGACCCCGACGACGACGTCTCCGAAGACGAGCGGAACCGCATCAGCCTCGTGTGGGAATACTCGCCGATCCAGTTCGTGCAGGCCCGCTTCGGCCTGCGCGACTACGGCGGCATCCCGCAGAACCCGGGACAGAACCGCGAGCAACTCTTCGCCGAAGTGCACATCGCGTTCTGACTGCATCGCTCGCCGGGCAGCGACCCGCGACGACCATCTTGCGGTATTCTGGGCCTCCCCCGCCCGACGAGACCCCCCGCATGATCCGTACCGAAACCGGCATCGAAGAATGCAAGACGTTGTGGGAGACGTTCTCGCCCGGCCGTGATGCCTGGGACGACTGGGACCTGATGTACGCATTTCACGACCCGGACAGGCACCGTTTTCATTTCCTGGTGCACGACGACAACGAAGGGCGACCGGACGGACTCGTGCCGCTCGTGCATGACGCCAAGCTTGATCGCTTCACGCTGATGGCCGGCAGTTATCCCGACGGCCGGGTCCTGTGGATAAGAAACGAGGACTTTGCCGAGTTTTTCGAGCAGTTTCCCGAGCGCACCGTGTTTTTCGAACTCGAGCACCGCCGGGTCGCCGGCCTGCTGCAGCACCACCCGCAATACGAAGCACATTTCGCCGAGCAGGACGTGCGCTATTTCCTGGTGCCGTCGGAGTTCGGCTTCGACTTTGTCAACCACCTCGACAGGTTCTCCGCCGAGAAGCGGCAGAAGTTCCTCTACGACCTGCGCAAGATCCGCAAGCTCGAGCCGGTGCTGCGCTGGAGCGACGACAAGGAGGCCGACCTGTTCATCGACCTCGTGAATCGCAATTTCGGTGCGGAGTCGGATTACGCCGATGCGGAAAACGCAGACGAGCTGCGCAGAGTCGTCGATGAACTGCAACGAAGCAGTCGCCTGAAAACGCTGACGATCGAGGTCGAGGGACACAAACAGGCCGTCTCGATGTCGTTACTGCACGGCAACAAGATGGTCGCGCTGTATGCGGCGAGCAACAACGACTACAACAACCTCGGCAAGTTGCTGAACGTCGAGACCATCCAGGAGGCCTGCCGTCTGCGTGTCAACGAGATCAGCTACATGACCGGCATGCAGTGGAAGGCCAACTGGCAGATGAACAGCGAACCCTGCTTCACGATGCGCAAGCCGCCCGCGCCGTGGCCCGATGCGACGAGTTAGGGAGACTTGTCGCTCTCTGGTATCTCATGCTCAGCACCCGGTGTCGATGAAAAAGGCGGGTTGCCGCAGTGCATGCAGACCGAGGGCGCCGCAATGGTTTCCGATTGCAGTATGACGTTCGCTTCGACATCGCTCAGTCCCAGACTGTGAGCCTGCTCGCGCAATTTCTCGAGTTCGCGCGCCGATATCTCGCCGTCGGCAATCGACTCCTTGATGCGCAATTGGTATTCGGCACGCCGTTTCTGTAGTTCCGCCGAGAAACCCGAGGCGAGTATACCGGCCGGCAGCGCGACCATACCCACTCCGGCGATCGTGATGAGCAGGCCGAAGACTTTTCCGAGGACCGTGATCGGCACGACGTCACCGTAGCCGACCGTTGTCAGGGTCACGGCGGCCCACCACATCGCCTGCGGGATGCTCTGGAAGGCGTCGGGTTGCGCATCGCGCTCGATCAGGTAAATGCCGCTGGCCGCCAGTACGATGATGATCAGCATTACGAACATCGACGACGCGACGGTCGCAGCTTCGTTACGAATCACGGTAAGCAGCATGTCCATGGCTGTCGAGTGGCGCGTCAGCTTGAAAACGCGCAGCAGGCGCAGCGCTCGGAGGATGCGCGTGTCGGCGTCAACGATGAAGCCAAGATAGAACGGCGCGATCGCGAGCAGGTCGATGATCGCCATCGGCGTCAGCATGTACCGCAGCCGGCCTCGCCAACCGGGCCCGAAGCGGCTGTCTTCCGCGGATGACCAAACTCGCCCCAGGTACTCGACCGTGAACACGATGACCGAAGCGATTTCGAACAAGTGGAACCAGTGTCCGTACTGCGCGTTGATTTCCTCGACCGATTCGAGCACGACCGCCGAAACGTTCAGGACGATCAGGATGCCGATCAGCGCATTGAGGCTGCGCCCGGCAAAGCTGTCGGGCGTCTCGAGGAGGCGATAGAGGTGCGCGCGTGTCATGCTGTTCGGTGATTATCGGGCTTAGGCATTGCCGACGGAAGTCGCAGGCACCAGTCGCCCGATACTCCCTGCATCAACAAAAATTTGTTATCACATTTAGAATATTTTGTCGTTATATTTATTAACGGTCGCGCTATAACATTGAACCGGTTGCGGCAGTTGACGGCAGTCTGCCTGAGATCAGGCTCCAATCGAGGAAAACACTATGTTCCGATCCGGATTTGTTTACGCGGCGCTGGCCGGCATTCTCGTGCTGACGGGTTGTGCGAGCAGTGGCTCGCCCGCCGCCAGAGGCTACGAATTGCGCGTCCGCTACGCCGAAGTCGAGAGTATCGATCGCGTGAAACTGCCATCGAATGCACCGGCGGGCGCGATGGTCGGCGGGTTCACCGGCCTCGTCCTGGCGCGCAACAGTTCGGGCGCCAAGCAGGTGGCGAGCGGCGTCGGTGGCGCCGTGCTGGGCGGCCTCGCGACGGCCGCGCTCGAAGGCGATCGCCTTGGATACAGCTACGGACTCCGCTTCAAGAACGGCGAGACGTCGAAGTTCATCACCGAGAAGGGCTACCTGCAGGTCGGCGACTGCGTATCCGTCGAGCGCGGGCAGTATGCAAACATTCGCCGTGTCGCGACTGTGCTTTGCGACGATCACCAGGTCACCGCGGCGCACTCGCAGCATCTGCGCGAAGCCGAGCAATGCCACGCTGCAAAAGACCAGCTGCTGGCTGCATCGACCGATGAACAGATCTCTGCTGCGTCGAGGAAGGTCTCGATTCTCTGCGAATTTTGACGTCAGCTTCGATCATGGTCTTCGGACCGAGGAAACTTCGCCAAGCGGGGAGTGACGTGCGCAAGACAGTCGGCACTGTTCTGCTCGTCTTGCTGTCTGCCACCTCCTTTGCGGCGCCGGCCGAAAC
>JBFJQO010000163.1:0-5973 GCA_041616535.1 Woeseiaceae bacterium
ACATCCGGTAGTCGATTCAAAGTCCGAAGGAACTGCTGTATTTCGACCTGACGCCGCACCGCAAGCCGACGCTCAAGAACAAGATCACGCAGTTGCGCGAGGCCGGTGTCGTGTTATTGATCGGCACCGACAGCGGCATCCCGATGAAATTCCACTACCAGTCGACCTGGAACGAACTCGATGTCTGGGTCAACGTCATGGACATTCCGCCCATGGAAGCCATTCGCGGCGCGACCTACTGGCCGGCGAAGAGGATGAAGGTCAGCGACAAGTGGGGCACGGTGACGCCCGGCAAGCATGCCGACATCATTGCCGTCCGCGGCGACGTGCTCAAGCACATCAACCTGCTGCAACGCGTCGATTTCGTGATGAAGGGCGGGGTGATCTACAAGCAGGGAGGCGTGCCTACAATCGACTGAGCCAGTCCAGCATGATCTCGGCGGCGCCGCGCCAGTCTGCGACGCCGCCTTCGCCCGCATAGGCCGCCTCGATCGTGTCGAATCGGTTGTCGCTGTGGCCGACATTCGGGCGCTCGACGTAGGTTGCCGTGCCAGGCCGGAGCCGGTTGACCGTGTCGGCAATCAGTTTGTGGCTGTGCCGCGACTCGAACTGGTCGAACGCGTTGAAAATGACGAGCACCGGCGCGTCTACCTCGGCCCATGCCGCCAGGAAATTGCGTTTCGCGAGTTGCTGGTGCCAGGCGAACGGTCGGCCGTAGTGATCGTCCTCACCCATGCCGCGCACGTCCCTGCGCACGTTGGTCATCGTGGCGCTGTCCGCCGCGACGTCGTCGGGATGCCGCCCGTTCACGAGATACTCGTAATGAAAGCGGGCGCGGTGCAGGAACTCGTCATGAATGTCATCGGGCGCGACCTCGGCCGGTCGCCGCTCGAGGTACTGACGGTCGAAGTTCAACATGCGCTCGAGATACGTTACGCCGCCGCCGCCCTGGACCATGACACCGGCTATATCGTAGCCGGCCTCCTGCAGCTCGGCCGCGAGCAGCGGTGCCGTGTTCGAGCCGAGACTCGAGCCGTAGACATAGACTTTGCGCGCATCGATGCGATCCGATTTCAACAGTTGCTTGTATGCCTCGACGTAGTGTCTGAATTCGGTGTCGAAGTCGAGCGCTTCGCAAGCCGCCCCGTTGGTGACGGCCGAACGCTCGACGCGAACGAGCGAGAGCCCGGAGTCGCGGGCCAGCGCAGCCAGCACTTCGCGCGATCCCGATCCCTCGCGGTACGCGAGCGAGCCGCACGATACCCACTGTGCAAACAACAACGGGTGCCGCCGTTGCGTGTCGCCTTCAGGGCGGGTCGTGATCGTCCGCAAGACCGCGCCGTCGCTGACCGTGACGTCCTGGTAATAGGAGTCGACGCCCGGCACCGACTCGGCGGCGGGGGCGACTGCGTGCCCTGGAGCGGAATCGGATGCTACTTCCAGGCAGACGTCGCTCGTGAGATAACTGCGCAGGCGTCGTACCGGCGTCTGCACGTCGCTGTGCGAATTGACGACGCGCGTTTCCTCGGGGAGATTCTCGACGGCCCAGCTCGCGAACCAGCATTCCGTCGCGGCGCGCCCGGCACGCGGCACCGCGGCATCGGAGCGCGGGACGTGCACGTCGGAGACGAAGAACCAGCCACGATCAACGGCCCATACGCCGAGCATGCTGTCCGCATGCGGTCCCGGACCCATCGAAACCAGCCGCACGCGATTGCGTTTGCGGCCGATGACCGTGTCGTCACCGACCGCGCGGACGTCGATGTCGAGCGCGTCGGCGAAAAAGCCGGCGAGCTCCGGCGTCGCGTAAACCGCGGCGCCGATTTCGGCGAATGCGGCGGCGCCGCCCGCGTGATCGTCGTGGGCATGCGTCAGCGCGACGGCATGAATCCGGGGCTTGTTTAACTCGGCGGCCAGGAACTCGATCAGCTTACGGGACAGGCCGCTCACGCCGAGGCCCGGCACGAGGTCGGCCGGCGGCAGGTGATGGAATTCGGTCCAGCCCGTGGGCGCGTCGGCGACGACAAGGCCTTCGTCCGTCTCGACGACGAGATGGTGGAAGCCGGTTCGAACGCCCTGTACGACGTGCACGCCGTCGTCGAGTTCGGCGAGACGCATATCGATCGATGCGGGCCAGCGTTCGCCGTCGACCTCCACGGGCACGGCGCCCGCCGTCGGATCCCAGGCGGCGGCCGCTTCGCTGCTATCGAGGGTCCGCCAACGGCCGGTCGCGCGCAGCATCGTCGTATTGTCGACGACGATCTTGAGCCTGGGACGGTCGGGTTCGTCCCAAACCCACAGCCAGTGCACGTCGACGCGGCCGCGCAGCGGCAGGTCCGCGGTCGTCGATACGCGCATGATGCGATCGTCCCGGTAGGTCACGTCGAGCCCGCGGATGCTGCTGCGGGTGTCGCTCAATTCTTCCTGTAGGCGGCGCGGATCGAGACGGCGCACGCGGGCCATTTCGTCGTCGATGACAGCGCCGATGAACTCGACATCCGGCGGGGATTTGCGGTTGACGATGCGTACGGTGTCGGGGGGCAGGTAGGCGACGGTCCAGTCGCCGGTCATGTCGGGATTCGAGTTGCCGCTTCCTGAAAACATGACGCGATCCGAGTCGTCCTCGCTGATCACGCACCATGTGACCGGGTAGAACTCCCCGGCGGCCGGCCGCAGGCCCTGGTAGCGGGCGCCCAGGTCGAACTCCCCCTCGAGACAGAATTCGGTGGTCTCGCCGGCGGCTGCGAGCGGCAGCGCCAGCCACAACAACGAAAGTGCACCCCGCATGACCGGTTTCCCCCTGTTCTTGGTATGCACGATCAGACCGTGGGCGCGCCCGATCGTTCCTGTCCCGTGTTATGTCAATGTCGCGGATCGGCGACAGTTGCGCGGGACTTCCCGAGGAGTAGATTCGTCAGTTCAAGATACAAAAAAATACTCAACGAGTCAGTGGGAATTGACATGAATACAAGGAAGAAACTCGCGGCCCTGCGGGCCGCCACTCTGGCGCTCGTCGCAGCGATGTTCGTCGTCTCGTGCGGCGGCGGGTCCGGCACCTCGACGCAGCCCAACAACACGCCCATGACGGGAACCGTCGGCCTCTGGTTCACCGACCTGCCGAGCGACGACTACACCTCGATTATCCTGACCGCCAGCAGCGCGGTCCTGATTGGCGGCGATGACTCGCATCACACCCTTTTCGAGGGTGAGCGCAACATCGACCTGCTCGACCTGACGAACTACAGCGAGCCCGTCGTCTTCGGCGAGGTCATCACCGGTACCTACAAGAAGATTCGCCTGATGATCGACGCCATCGAGCTCGTTCCCGCGGACGGCAGCCCGGCGTTTTTCATCGAGAAGCTGCCGGCCAACGGCAAGGTCGATCTGCTGCACCCGGAAGGTTTCACGGTGTTACCCGGCCGCACGCTGATGGTCGAGATCGACGTCGATGCCAACAAATCGATCAAGATCACGAATGCCGGTAACAGCGGCAAGGTCCAGTTCCGGCCCGTGGTTCGCGTCAACGTGTACGACGCCGGAATGCCACACAAGCTCGCACGCCTCGAAGGCGCGGTCACCGGTGCGCCGAACGGCGACGCAGGCACGTTCGTGTTGTGCAACATCGACGCCACCGATCATTGCGTGGACGTTGCGACAGGCGGCATGACGAGTTTCTTCGACGACGTCGGGCTCGGTACCGATTTCGGCGGGCTCTCGGACGGCGCCATGGTTGTCGTTATCGGCGAGTATTCGTCCGACCCGATCGCAATGAATGCCATCGTCGTCGAGATCGGCGGTAATGCCGAGCAGGTGACCGGCGAAGTCGTGAGTGAACCTGCCGACAGCCGCTTCCTCGTGCTGACGATCGGCGACGAAGACGTCACCGTCGAATTGCAGCCGGGCACCAAGTACTACGATGAGAGCGGCCCGATCGGATCCGATGCCATCGTCCTCGGCACGACGGTCGAAGTCGAAGGTGTGTTCCCGCCGAAAGCGGACCCGGCCGATCCGGACCTGATCCGCGCGGCGCTCGTATTCCTCGAGGCGCCCGATGACGATCTCCTAAGTGGCACGATCGCAGAGCCGATCGACGCCGCGACGAGGACATTCGTGCTGTCGGCCGACGGCGGCGACGTCAACGTCTGCGTCGTCGACGGCGCGAGCGTCCTTCTCGTCGACACGGTCGACTCCGAAGTCACGACCGGTGCGTTCGCCGATCTTGCGGCCGGCCAGGTCGTGGATCTCTTCGGCAAGATGGCCGCGGACGACAGTTGCTTCGAAGCCAACGAGGTCATCGTCGACGTCGACGCGACGGCCGCGCCCTGACGACTCGCCAACGAAACCCCGGGGCCTCGCCGGCTCCGGGGTTTTTCTTTGCGCGGACTGAGACGCCGACAATCTGGTACATTCGGCACGCATGGGTATCTGGTCCACCGCCAGCGAACTGGCTGCCAAGACGCCGCCGGAGCGCAATCGCTACGTCGATTTCCTGCGTGCCGTGTCGATCCTCGTCGTCATCGTCGGCCACTGGCTGATCGCGACTGCATGGTACGTCGATGGCGAACTGACGCCGGGCCACCTTCTCAAGTCCCACCCGCAGCACCAGTGGCTGACCTGGCTGTTCCAGGTCATGCCGATTTTCTTCATCGTCGGCGGCTACTCCAACGCCGTGTCGCTGGACAGCGCGACGCGCAAAGGGCAGGGCTACGCCGAGTGGCTCGTCGCGCGCTTGCACCGTCTCGTCACGCCGCTGCTCGTGTTGTTCGTCGTATGGGCGGCGACGGCCGGCATCATGATGCTGCTCGACGTCCGCTCCGTCGTCATCGTGTTCACGTCACAGGCGGCGTTGATCCCGACCTGGTTCCTCGCGATCTACATCGCGGTCATCCTGCTCGCGCCACTCGCCTATGCCTTCTGGCAGCGCAGCGGATTCCTGTCGTTCTGGGTATTCGTTGCCGCGGCCGTCCTCGTGGACGTGTTGTTCTTCGCGGCGGACATTCGGTGGCCGGGCTGGAGCAACTATTTCTGGGTGTGGCTCGCCGTGCACCAACTCGGTTTTGCGTGGCGCGACGGGCGCATGGGCGGCGTGCCGAAACGGCTGGCCTGGTCGGCGCTCGGGTTCGCCGCGTTGTTCCTGCTCATTCGTTTCGGCCCGTACCCGCTCGCGATGGTCGGCTCGCCCGATGAGGGCCTCAGCAACACGTTGCCGCCGAAGGTCACGTTGATCGCGCTCGGCGTTTTCCAGTTTGGCCTGCTGCTCGCTCTCGAAGGGCCGATGCGAAAGGCGCTCGACAACCTGCGCCTCTGGACCGCGACCGTGCTCGTGAACAGCATGATCATGACCGTCTATCTTTGGCACATCACGATCATGGTCATCTTCGGTTCGGTGCTCTACCTGTCCGGCGGTTTCGGCTTCCACCTCGAGCCGGGCACGAGTGCCTGGTGGTTGACGCGCCCGTTGTGGATCGGTGTGCTGCTCCTGCTGCTGTTGCCCGTTGCGTTGCTGCTCTCGCCGCTCGAAAGGCGGGGACGACCGGCCGATGCGCACGTACCGGCTGCTGCCCGCCAGGTGACCGGCGCCATCATGACCGGGCTCGGCATCGCACTGCTCGCGATGTGGGGTTTCGGGGGCGGCCCGATGCCGTGGCTGGATGTCGCGGCGCTGTTGCTCGTGATCCTCGGCGCGAGTGCCAGTGGCCTGATCTCGTTGCGCAATTCCCGATAAGCGGTACCCCTGGCCCGACCAGCGGCGACACTCCGACGAACGGTCGTTCCCGGCCGACCGGTGACATTCAATCCCATGCGCTGCCCCACTAGGATAAATGTGTGGGGATGGATGCAACGGACAGGATTATGTCTAACGAGAAAACGCCAATCAGGACGGACCGGGAAGAGCCGCTTTTGCCGAAGCTCGATGACGACGGCAATCCGGTCGGCGAGACGAAGCCGACAAAGCCGGCGAAGGTCGTCGCA
>JBFJQO010000164.1:0-5874 GCA_041616535.1 Woeseiaceae bacterium
GAGGCAAAACTGATGGCGCGTTGCGCGACGCGTCAGTGCCGCACAGTTACCGATTTGACCTGTGCGAAAACATGATCGCCGGGCTTCAGGTCGAGACGCCGGACCGAGCGATTCGTGACCTGGGCGAGCAGGTCCTGGTTGCCCATCCCGAGCCGCACGAGTGCAGTCGCGCCATCAACGGAATGTACCTCCTCGACGGTGCCACGGAGTACGTTGAGGATCGTCGTGCCCGACGGCCGGTCGCGGACGATGCTGACGTCGCTCGCCGCGATGCGCAGGCGCAACGGGTTTCTTCCCGTCGCAAATTCACCGGGCACCCAGATGTCGCCATCGGCGAAATCGAACTTCGTCAGACCGTCTTCGTGATCGACGGGCACGGCCCATAGGACGACACCTGCATTGCGCCCTGCCAGCATCGGCACGTCGACGCGGGGCAGAATGTCGAACAGGTTGCCGCTCGCGGCAACCTTGCCGTTGTCGAGCAAGACGAGGTGATCGCACAGGCGGCTGATCTCCTCGATGTCGTGGCTGACATAGACCGCGGGTATCGACAACTCGTCGTGCAGGCGGTCGAAATACGGCAGCAACTCGTCCCGGCGCCGGCGATCGAGTGAGGCCAACGGCTCGTCCATGAGCACGATGTCGGGCGAACGCAGCAGCGCCGCCGCGATCGCCACGCGCTGCGCTTCGCCGCCGGAGAGGGTTTCGGGCCCGCGGTCGAGCAAGTCGTGGAGCCCGAGCATGTCGATGACTTGCGCGCTGTCCACCCGGTGCGTCGTGGCGCGCCGGGCACCGTATTCTATGTTGCCGCGCACGTCGAGGTGTGGGAACAGCGTCGGTTGCTGGAAAACATACCCCACGTTGCGCTGGTGCGCGCGCAACCCCTCGCCCTGCTCGAGTCCCGCAATACAGCGTAGCAGCGTCGTCTTGCCCGCACCGGAGTCGCCGAAGACGCCCGTGATGCCCGTGTCGGGAATCTCGACGTCGACGTCGAGGAGGAAACCGCCCTTCGCGATGCTGTGCTTCAGGCGAATCATCGACGACTCCAGCGCTGGTTGATCGCAAACATGGCCAGCAGCACGACAAAGGCGAACCCGATCAGGATCAGCGACAATCGGTGCGCGGCGGCGTAATCAAGCGTCTCGACATGGTCATAGATCGCGATCGACACGACGCGCGTCTCGCCCGGAATATTGCCGCCGACCATGAGGACGACGCCGAATTCGCCGAGCGTATGCGCAAAGCTCAGAACGGCGGCACTGACGAAGCCGCGCAGGGACAACGGTACGGCAACCGAGAAGAACGCATCCCATCTCGACGCGCCGAGCGTCCAGGCGCGCTCCAGGTACGCCCGTGGCAGGCCCTCGAACGCATTCTGCAACGGCTGCACCGCGAACGGCAGGCTGTAAACGCAGGAGGCGATGACGAGACCGGCAAACGAAAACGTCAGCGCATCGCCCGTGAAACGCACCCACCAACTGCCGATCGCGCCGTCCGGGCCGAGCAGGATCAACAAGTAGAAACCCAGCACGGTAGGCGGCAGGACGATGGGCAGCGCGACGACCGCCTGCGCAACGGCTTTCAGCCGCGACGCAGATTGCGACAACCACCACGCGATCGGGGTTGCGATGCCCAGCAGGATCAGCGTCGTGACGAAGGCGAGCTGCGCCGAGAGCCAGAGTGGCGAATAGACGTTCATCGAGCGACCTCGTAGCCGGCCTGCTCGATGATGCGTCGCGCGGTCGCCGAACGCAGGAACTCGACGAACGCGCCGGCCGGGGGATTGTCGGCATCGAGCAGCACGACCTGCTGTTCGACCGGGTCGTGCATGGCGGCGGGGATTTCGAGGGAACAGCGCGATTCGGGTACGAAGCGCGTGTGCAATTGCGACCGCGCAACGAGTGCGACCACGGCATTTCCGGTCGAAGCAAACTGCAGTGTTTGCGCGATATTCTCGCCGTAGACTGCGCGCGCAGAGACCCCGTCCCAAAGGCCTGCGCGTTCGAGATACTGCCTGGCCGCCGCGCCGTAAGGTGCGGTTACCGGGTTCGCGATGGCGATGTGTCCGCCGTGCGGATCGCGCAGCGCGGCGAGACAATCGTCAGCCCTAATCGAGTAGATCACGAGTCGGCCGATCGCATAGGTCCGGCGCGACCCGGGGACCACACGCCCGCTATGTTCCAGGATCGCCGGCCGCGCCGCGTCGGCCGCGAGGAACACGTCGTAGGGTGCGCCGTTGACGATCTGCGCGTACAGCTTGCCGGTCGAGCCGCTGCTCAGCCGGACGGCGGTACCGGTTTGTTCTTCGAAACGGGCCGCGAGCTGCGTGGCCGTGTGGGCGAAATTACTCGCAACGGCGACGAGCACCGCTTCTTCGGCCGCGGCATCGCCTGCCAGCAGGAGCGCGACGAGAATCGCGCGAACGCGCACCGATTTGCGTCAGGCCGCAAGCTCCGCTTTCTTCTGCCGGCGGAATTGGTGCAATAGCGGCTCGGTGTAACCGTTTGGCTGTTTACAGCCTTCGAACACCAGTGCGCAGGCGGCCTGGAAAGCGATGCTTGAGGCGAAGTCGTCACTCATGCGTTCATATGATGCATCACCCTCGTTCTGCCTGTCGACGACTTTAGCCATGCGCGTAAACGTGTCGAGTACCTGCTCTTTCGTAACCACGCCATGCAACAGCCAGTTCGCCATGTGCTGGCTAGAGATGCGCAGCGTGGCGCGATCTTCCATCAGACCGACGTCGCTGATGTCCGGAACCTTGGAACAACCGACGCCCTGGTCGATCCAGCGCACCACGTAGCCGAGGATCCCCTGTGCATTATTGTCGAGTTCGGCTTGGACCTCGTCCGCGGACAGCCCGCTGACGTCGGCGAGCGGCGGCGTGAGGATGGCATCGAGACTGGCCATCTTGCGCTGCGCCAGTTGTCGCTGACGCCGGCGCACATCGACGGCGTGGTAGTGCATCGCGTGCAGCGTGGCGGCGGTCGGCGATGGCACCCAGGCACAGTTCGCGCCCGCTTTCGGATGCACCTGCTTCGTGTCGAGCATCTTGCGCATTTCGTCGGGCATCGGCCACATGCCCTTGCCGATCTGCGCCTTGCCGGGCAGCCCGCAGGCGATGCCGACGTCCACGTTGCGATTTTCGTAGGCGAGGATCCAGGGCGCCTGCTTGATCGCTTCCTTCGGCAGGACGGTGCCCGCCTGCATGCTCGTGTGAATCTCGTCGCCGGTGCGGTCGAGGAAACCCGTGTTGATGAAGACGACGCGCCTGGCGACGGCGCGAATGCACTCGGCGAGATTGGCCGTCGTGCGCCGCTCCTCGTCCATGACGCCCACCTTGAGCGTACAGGGCTCGAGCTTGAAGAGTTCCTCGACGCGCCCGAACAGCGTGTCCGTGAACGCGGCTTCGTGCGGGCCGTGCATCTTCGGCTTGACGATGTAGATGCTGCCCGTGCTGCTGTTCGGCTGCATGTTCGCGCGGCGACGGTCGGTCATCGCACACGCCGTGGTGACGACGGCATCGAGAATGCCCTCGAACACCTCGTTGCCGTCGGGGTCGAGGACCGCATCGGTCGTCATCAGGTGACCGACGTTGCGCACGAGCATGAGACTGCGCCCGGAGAGCGCGAATTCCTCGCCCTGCGGGTTGACGTAGACGCGATCGCGCTCGATCGCGCGCGTCAGCATCTTGCCGCCCTTCTCGAACGTGGCTTCGAGGTTGCCCTGCATGAGTCCGAGCCAGTTACGGTACACGCCGACCTTGTCGTCGGCATCGACCGCGGCGACCGAGTCCTCGCAGTCCTGGATCGTCGTTACGGCCGACTCAAGGATCACGTCGGCGAGGTTGGCTGTGGCTTCCTTGCCAACCGGATGCTCGGCGTCGACGACGAGTTCGATGTGCAGGCCGTTATTGGCGAACAGGAAGGAACAACGCGCACCCGCACCCCGGTGCCCGGCGTACTGCGACGCGTCGGCAAGCCCGACGGCGCCGCCGCTCGCGAGCGAGGCGACGAACGCGTCTCCCTTGTCGCTGTGGTCGAGCCCGTAGGCATTGACGTCCGCGTGGCTGACGCCATCGAGCGAAATCGTCGCGTCGAGGAAAGCCGTGGCCTCGCGGATGACGGCCGCGCCGCGCGTCGGGTTGTATTTGCCGGCGCGCTCCTGACCGTTCTCCTCGCTAATCGCATCCGTCCCGTAGAGCGCGTCGTAGAGGCTGCCCCAGCGCGCATTGGCCGCGTTGATCGCAAAACGCGGATTCGATACCGGCACGACGAGTTGCGGCCCGGCAACCTCGGCGATTTCGCGGTCGACATTGGCGGTTTCGACGCGGAACGGCTCGCCATCGGGCACGAGGTAACCGATGTCCCGCAGGAACGCGACATAGTCGTCATGACTCCAATCGTCGCCGCGACGCGCGAGGTGCCAGTCGTCGATGGCTTTTTGCATCTCGTCGCGTTTTTCGAGGAGCGCCCGGTTGACGGGTGTCAGGTCGGTGATGATCGACTCGAGCCCGGGCCAGAAGTCCTGCGGTTCCATGCCGATCGCCGGCAGCAGCTCGTCATCGATAAACTGTGCAAACACGGGCGCTACGGTCAGCGCGCAGTGGGTCCGTGGGTCGTTCACGTTCGCCTCGCTCGTGGTGACGGGTTCCATGCGCATTACCTCCTGCCGGGCGCGCGTCTGTCAATGTTTACAGCCACTGCCGCGCCGCGGCGCGTGTCCGCAGCGAATTGCCCGCCATACTAGCCCCGAATCTGCTAAAATTTCACAGATAAAATTTGACACTGTCAATTTCACACGAGGCGCACCGATGACCGCTCTCCAGGGCCTCCGCCGCAAAGCCCATTTTCTCGGCACCAAGATCAAGAGCCTGCGCAAGCGCAACAACCTGACGCTCGAAGACCTGTCGGTGCGCTGCGTCCAGATCGACGCCGAAGCGGGACCGTCGGTCTCGTACCTTTCGATGATCGAGAACGGCAAGCGCGTGCCGTCGGAGCGCCTGCTCGAGATCATCGCCGAGATCTTCCAGAAAGACATCAACTGGTTCTTCGACGAGGCGCTCGACGACGAGGCCATCGACACGGCGCCGGCGGCCGCCGTCAGCGGCATGCCACTCGAGCCCGGCTTCCTGTTCTCTGAGTCGCTGTTGCAGCTTGCCATTCCCGAACTCCTCGCACAGACCGGCACCACCGGGCGCCAGTTCGCGCATCTCCTGATCCGTGCTCACCAGGAGCGCACGCACAATCGATTCCCCGACCTCGAACGCGCGGCCGAGAGCGTCGGCAAGAAACACTTCCCGATGCACGTCGACGACGTCCTCGCGATCGCGAAGAATCTCGGGCTCAAGATCGTCTGGTTCGACAATTCCGCCTTCAAGGACAAGAGCGACATGACGCCGCCGCTCAACATGCTCGTGCGATCGTTCTTCGATGCGCCGAACAAGGTCTACCTGAATCGCGAGCTGCAGGAGAATCCGGCGCGTCTCAAGTACGATCTTGCGAATCACATCGCTCACATGGTGTTGCACGACGGCGACGGGGCGCGCACGCCACAGGTCTCGGGTGGGCGCATCACGGGCCGCCGCAGCGAAGCGGACTCGCTCAACGTCGATGCCAAGGACATTCTCTACGCGTGGCGCGATTTCGAGTGCAGCTACTTCGCGGCTGCGCTGCTTGCGCCGAAGACGCCGTTCCGGCAGTTCCTCGCGCGCAACTCCTACGCGATCAATTCGGGCGACAAGGCCGAGCTCACCAATACGCTCGTGATGCGCCGCATGTCGAGCGTCTCACCGTACCCGCACTGGCACTATTTCGACGCCTACCCGCCAGGCCACCTGCGTGCGGTCTATCGCGGCAACGGCATCCCCCTGCC
>JBFJQO010000165.1:0-5870 GCA_041616535.1 Woeseiaceae bacterium
ATCGGCATAGCGCTCGCGCAATGCTTGCAGCTTCTTCTGGTCCACGGATGTTCCCCATTTGAGCGCGTTGCCCGTCGAAGATACCGGCTCGCGAGCGAATTCGCCATATCCTCGCTCCGTGCCCGGTGATAGGCTATGCGCCGTTTTGTGCACGGGCCGCCACGCATGACAGATTCGGTTCAACTACTCGGTATCAGCAACGCGATCGTCGATGTGCTCGGTCACGTCGACGACGAGTACCTCGAAAGCATCGGCTCGGTCCCGGGTTCGATGACGCTCATCGACGAGAACCAGGCCGTCGAAATCTACGAGGGCATGGGGCCCGCCACCGAGATGTCGGGCGGCTCCGTCGCCAACACGGTTGCGGGTTTCGCCAACCTCGGCGGCCGCGCCGCCTACATCGGCAAGGTGCGCGACGACCAGCTCGGGCGCATCTTCGACCACGACATGAAATCGCTGGGCGTCGATATCCGCCTGCCGCGGGCCAAGCGCGGCGCGCCGACCGCACGCAGTCTCGTGCTGATCACGAAAGACGGGCAGCGCACGATGCACACCTATCTCGGCGCCTGCACCGAACTCGGTGTCGCCGACATCAATGAACAAACCGTCGGCGCCCCGACGATCATGTTGCTCGAAGGCTATGTCTGGGACATCGACGAGGGCCCGTCGCTCGCGCGCAAGGCCACGGACATCGCCCGTGCCAACGGCACGGCCGTCGCACTGTCCCTGTCCGACTCGTTTTGTGTCGAGCGGCACCGCGCCTCGTTCATGAATTTCGTCGGCGACGGCGTCGACATCATCGTGGCCGACGAGGAAGAGGTCGCGGCGCTATTCGGCACCGACGACATCGACGGCACGCTGGCCGCGCTCGAGGGGTCGGACAACCTCTGGGTGATCACGCGCTCCGAAAACGGCTCGGTCATCGTCCAGGGCGATGAGAAGATCGTCTATCCCGCGACGCCGGTTGCCAAAATCGTAGACACAACGGGCGCCGGGGATGCCTATTGCGCCGGTTTCCTCTACGGCTACGCTAACGGCCTGCCGCTCGCCGACTGCGCGCGCTACGGCACGCACTGTGCAACGATGGTCATCCAGCAGCTCGGTGCCCGTATCGAGCCAGGCCTGCTCGACGATCTCTGATTTCAGTCGCCGAGTTCGACCGCATCGACGATACCGACCACGATGGAGCGCACCGGCGCGGCGTCATCGTCGAGAATCTGGCGCGCACCGTTGCCTTCGTCGAGAACCAGGACCTTCTCACCGCGGCCCGCGCCGATGCCGTCCAGGGCGATGAGGTAGCCACCCGTCGGTTTGCCGTGCCGATCGAGACGTTCGACGAGCAGCAACTTGCGGCCGCCCACGACCGGGTGGTGGATGGTCGACACGACGCTTCCCGTGACGCGCCCGAGGATCACGGCTCCAGCTCCTTCGCGGCATAGTGGCGCACCTCGTCGACGAGACCGACGATGGCATCGTCGACCGGAACGAACCAGGGATCGAGCGCAAGTGCCGCTTCGCGGCTCGCGACCCAGTAGATCACCTGGCCCGGCCCCGCCATGCGCGTGCCGTCGGCGCAGACCAGCGGGTCGCCCTCGGGCTTGCCGTGCTGGTCGAGCGGCTGCACCCAGAGCAACGGCGTCGCCGACAATTCGTCGACGAGCATTGCGGGCACCACGGTACCGATTACGCGTCCCAGGAGCATGCGACCTCCTCCGGATATTCGGCACCCGACGGCTCCCGGGCCGGGCAGGATTCGAAGCGCGTGCTTTGGTCCAGGACGGAGCGCAGGTCCGCGTCGAGTCGCGGCAGCAAGGTACCCGCGAGCAGGCGGCCACCCGCCCTATCGCGACAGATCTCGAGCGCCGTCTCGACGTCGAACAGGTCGCCGCTCATCAGCGCCAGCGCATGGCCGCCCAGGTCGTCCCCGAGGCGCACCTCGGACAGCACGACGGGCGTGCTTTTCACGGCGGCGTCGACGGCGGCGAGCAGCGCGGGTGACGAGCGGGTCTCGACGACGGCCAGCGCGTCGCCCTCGACCTTGCGTCGCGTGCCGAGGACGGCGTCATGAAGATACGGGTGAACGTCACCGAGAAATACCTCGCTGTGGAGTGCGCCGCGGCTCTCGCCCACCTGCAATCCGGCCGAATAGGCCTCTTCGGTGCTGGCAACGCTGCCGCCGACGAGGATCAGGAAGCGCCCCGGATGGATGGTGCCGCAACGCAACAGGGCAATCGGCGAGCGCTTGACCATGACGTCGCTCGCCAGCACGCCGGCGGCAATCGATTCGAACTCCAGCAGTGCGATTGCTCCGTGTCGCGTCTTGTTCGGCACCTCGAACCTCAGACGATGCGGAAGTGATCGACCAGGACGCAGCGTCGCAAGCGGCTGAAAGCAACCGGCCCGGTCAGGCCCTCCCCGGTCGGGCTGGCAATGGTGAAACTCGTGTAGCCTTCGCCGCCCTCGCCGAGCCCGGCGAAGAACGGCCCATTCTTGGTGAAGATACTCGTGTTGATCGTGCGCGCCATGCGACTCAACGCCTCGATGTCGCGGGAGTACATGCCGGCCGAGTGACCGAAGCCGTGCTCGGCCTCCTTGGCAAGTTCGATGGCCCGGTCCACGTCCGGCACGGCGGTGACCGGCAGGACCGGCATCATCTGTTCGGTCCAGACGAGCGGATGCCCGTTCGTGACGCGTGCAACCAGCAAACGGGGATCGCCATGTGACGCGATACCCGCGCGGTCGAGAATCTCGCTGGCGTTCTTGCCGATCAGGTCCTTCTCGACCGTCCCGCGCTGCCGCCGGCCCGGGTATTCGCTGAAGATGGCGTTCGTGACCCTGTGCAACTCACGTTCGTCGAGCACGCGTGCGCCATGCCGGCCCATGCGTTGCAGCAGGTCGTCCACGATGCTCTCGACGGCGATGACTTCTTTCTCGTCCGTGCACACGATGTTGTTGTCGAACGACGCGCCGGCGATGATACCGCGCGCAGCATGATCGAGATCGGCCGTCGCATCGACGACCACGGGCGGGTTGCCGGGCCCGGCGCAGATCGCGCGCTTGCCGCTCGTCATCGCCTGGCGCACGACGCCGCTGCCGCCCGTGACCGCCAGCAGGCGGATGCCCTTGTGGCCCATGAGTTCCTGCGCCGATTCGATCGTCGGTGTCGCAACGGCGGTCACGAGGTTGGCCGGGCCGCCGACGCGCGTGATCGCCGCGTGGATAAGCCGCACGTTCGCCATCGAGCATGCGCGGGCGTTCGGGTGGACGTTGAAAACGACGCTGTTACCGGCCGCGACCATGGCGATCGTGTTGCAGATGATGGTCGAAGTCGGGTTGGTCGTCGGCGTGATGGCGCCGATGACGCCGTACGGCGCATATTCCGTCAGTGTCAGGCCGTCGTCGCCGGTCACGGCCTGGGACGTCAGCACTTCGGTGCCGGACGTCTTGCGCGTGACGAGGCGGTTCTTGACGATCTTGTCCTCGACGCGACCGAGACCGGTTTCCTCGTGCGCGAGGCGCGCCAGCGCTTCGGCGTTCTCGAACATCGATTCGCGGATCGACGCGATGATCTTCTGCCGCAGCTCGAGCGACATGCCGTCGAGCTGCTCGAATGCGGCAGCTGCCGCGTTGACGGCATCGTCGACCGTCGCAAAAATGCCGTCTCCCAGCGCCTCGCGAGGAGCGCTGGCCGGGCCGCGATGCGACGCCGTGGGCGCGGGCCCCGCTGCCCGCGCGGGCGGGGCCGCGGGTGTGCCCGACATTCTCTCGGCCAGTCGCGTGGCAATGATCTCGACCTGCCGGTCGCTGAGGAGGCCGGCGTTGCCGCCCGGACGGCTCATGCGTCACTCTCCCCCTTGCGGTATTTCTCCTTGCCCTCGATTTCCCAGCTGTCGACGATCGCCATGACGACCGCGTCGACGGGTTTCTTGTCGGTGCGTTCGGTCTGGCGCGCCGAGGAGCCGCTCGCAAAGAGCACCATCTCGCCGACACCGGCGCCGACGGCATCGACCGCGACCACCGAGCCGCCCGACGGCTTGTTGTCATGACCCCAGAGGCCGAGCATGAGGAAGCGGAGGCCGCCGAGCTTGGCGTCCTTTTCGGTGGCGACGACAGTGCCGAGTACTTTAGCGAGTTTCACAGCCGTACCCCGCGCGCGGCCATTACTTCTTCGCCGTGCCGGGTTCGCGGCCCAACGGGATGGCGGCATCGACGCCCGTGTGCGGCCGCGCGATCACGTGGACGGCGACGACGTCACCGACGCGGGCGCCTGCCGTGCGCCCGGCGTCGCAGGCTGCCCTGACCGCCGCCACGTCGCCGCGTACGACGGCCGTCGTGTAGCCGCCGCCCGTCTTTTCGTAGCTGACGAGCTCGACCTTGGCCGCTTTGACCATGGCGTCAGCGGCCTCCACCATCGCCGGAAAACTCCGGCACTCAATCATTCCCAATGCTTCTGACATCGCCTTACTCCTCGCGAATCGGGTGTTCGAACCCGGGTTGATCTATGAAACTCAAGTTTTCACCTTCTTGCCGGTGACGGCATTGATGGCCTGTGTCGCCGCCTCGTGCGCCACCACGACGTCGCGCTCCTCGCCGCCGATATACACGCGGCCGAAGCTGCCCACGGCGCGGACTTCGAGAATATTGATATTGGCCGCCTTTTCGGCCTCGTTGGCGGCATAGGCCGCGTACGCAGCCGGTTCGACTTCGAGGACGAACAGCGTCTGGCCGGCGAGAATCATGTTGCCGTGGCGGAAGCGGTTGATCAGCATGGTCTGCGTGTCTTCGAGGTGCCGCACGACCTGGTTGGCGACGACGCGCGGCTTGTGCCGGTCCTTTTCCTTGAGTCCGAGCTCGTCGAGAATGGCCTGCCCGGCCTGGCGCACGTCGGCCTGGCTGTCCGAGTGAATCTCGAGCATGCCGTAGTGTCGCTCGACGATCTGCATGCCGGCCGTCACGTCGGTGGACTTCAGCGCGACGTCGAGAATGTGGTTAATCGCCATGCCCGGCGCGATTTCGACGAACAGGCTGGCCTGCCCGACCTTGGGCAGGTATCCCTTCGAAATCGTCGCCTGGAAGGACGCGAATTGCGGCTGCAGCGAATCCAGAAAAACGTAGGCTCTCAAATCAACCATTGATGCAACTCCTCAAGCGCTGACGCTCGTTGCTTTTGCTTCCCGCACGATGCCGATGCTGGCACTTGCACCGAGGCGTGTTGCCCCTGCCTCGATCATTGCTCGTGCATCGTCGTACGAGGCGATGCCGCCGGATGCCTTGACCTCCATGCCGGCTCCGCGCACGACGTCGGCCATGAGCGCCACGTCGCCGACCGTGGCGCCGCCGGTCGAGAATCCCGTCGAGGTCTTGACGAAATGGGCGCGGGCCTGCCGCGCGAGTTCCGACGCGCGGCGTTTTTCGTCGTCGGTCAGCAGCGCGGTTTCCAAAATGACCTTGCAGACGGCGCCGCCGTCGACGCAGTCCTCGACCACGGCACGAATATCGCGCAGCACGAGCGCCTCGTCGCCGCTCTTCAACGCGCCGATGTTGAGAACCATGTCGATCTCGCGCGCGCCGTTGCGGATCGCGCGGCGTGCCTCCATGGCCTTGATCGCGGGTTCGTTGGCGCCGAGCGGGAAGCCCACGACCGTGCAGGTCAGCACGTCGCTGCCGCGCAGCAGGTCCGCCGCGAGCGACACCCAGGTCGGGTTCACGCACACCGACCGGAAATTGAACTCGAGCGCTTCGGCGCAGAGAGTGCGGATCTGCTCCTCGGTCGCGGCGGGCTTGAGCAGGGTGTGGTCGATATAGCGTGCCAGGTCGCCGGGGATGTCCCCCGGACGCTGCACCGGTGCAACGGTCGTGAGTCCGGTCGC
>JBFJQO010000166.1:0-5855 GCA_041616535.1 Woeseiaceae bacterium
AATACGGCCGGTTCGGTTGCGAACGCCCGGGCAATTGCGACGCGCTGCTTCTCGCCGCCGGAGAGTTGCGCCGGGTAATGGCTCCAGCGATCGGCGAGGCCGACCTTGTCGATGATTTCCCGCGCCGCCGCACGCGCATCAACGTTGCCTGCGAGCTCGAGGGGCAGCATGACGTTCTCCAGCGCATTCAGCGACGGCACGAGGTGGAAGGACTGGAACACGAAACCGACGCTGTCCGCACGCACGAGCGCCCGGCCATCCTCGTCGAGCTCCGAGAGGTTGACGCCGTTGAGCTGCACGTAACCCCGCGTCGGCAGGTCCAGCCCCGCCGCCAGCGCCAGCAACGTGGATTTGCCGGCGCCCGAGGGGCCGACCACGGCGACAGTCTCCCCTGCCTCGATGCTGAAACTCACGTCGTCCAGAATGGTCAGAGTCCCTTCCGGGCTGCTAACCTCCTTGCTAACCTTGAGTGCTTCGAGCACGGTACCCTCTGACGATTTCGGCATGCGAAAGATTCTTACACTCTTACTGTTGTTGATGGCGGCCGGCGCGCACGCAGACGATTCGCCGACAGTCCTGATATTCGGCGACAGCCTGAGCGCCGGGTACGGTATTGACGTTGACCAATCATGGGCCGCTTTGTTGCAGCGGCGGCTCGAAACTCAAGGTTACGAACATCGCGTCGTGAACGCCAGTATCAGCGGCGAGACGACCGAGGGCGGCGTCACCCAGATTGACAGCGCGATCGAGACCTTTGCGCCGGAGCTCATCATCCTCGAACTGGGCGGCAATGACGGCCTGCGGGGATTCCCGCCGGCTCGGATCAAGGACAACCTGCGGGCCATCGCGCTGCGGGCCCGTGAGTCCGGCGCCGGCGTCGTGTTGCTCGGGATACGTATTCCGACGAATTACGGTCCCCGGTACACGCAGGCGTTCGAGGCCGTCTACGCAGAGGTTGCCGAGGAACTCGGCATCGAGTGGATCGAGTTCTTCATGGACGGCGTCGCGCTCAATGACGAACTCCTGCAGGACGACCGGATTCACCCGAACGCGGCGGCGCAGCCGCTTCTCCTGGATAACGCCTGGCCTAAAATCCGCGCTACACTAGACGGAATCTAGAGGCGAAGGGGTATTCGTGGAAAAAGTCTGGCTGAAGTCGTATCCGGAAGGTGTTCCGGCGGAAGTGCCCGTGCCGCCCTGGCGCTCCGTGACGGACCTGTTCGAACACAGTTTCGCGAAGCACCCGAATAACGCCGCGTATTCCAACATGGGCAAGACCCTGAGCTACGCGGACCTGAACCTGCTGTCGATGCAGTTCGCATGCTTCCTGCAAAAGAAACTGGGCCTGACGCGCGGCGAACGTGTGGCGATAATGCTGCCGAATATTCTGCAATACCCGGTCGCGATGTGCGGCATTTTTCGCGCCGGGCTCGTCGTCGTCAATGTCAACCCGCTGTACACGGCCCGCGAGCTCAAACACCAGCTAAAGGACTCGGGCGCGCGTTGCATCGTGATTCTCGAGAACTTCGCCCACATCCTCGAGGATGTCATCGCGGACACCGACGTCGACCACGTCATCACGACCGGTGTCGGCGACCTGCTCGGCTTCCCGCGCGGCACCGTGACGAACCTGGTGCTGCGCTACGTCAAGAAAGCCGTGCCCGCGTATCGCTTCGCCAACCGCACGACGTTCCGCCGTGCATTGCGGGCCGGTGCCGGCGAAACGCTCGACGCCGTCGATATCGGCTTCGCCGACATTGCCTACCTGCAGTACACGGGTGGCACCACGGGCGTGTCCAAGGGCGCGATGCTGAGCCACCGCAACATGGTCTACAACGTGCAGCAGACGATTACGTGGCAGGGAAATGCCTACGACGGCGTCGAACCGCTCGTCGCGATCACGGCGCTGCCGCTGTATCACATCTTTTCGCTCGAAGGTAACTGCCTGACGGTCATGGCCCAGGGCGGCGAAAACGTGCTGATCACGAACCCGCGCGACTTCGAAGGCTTCGCCAAGGAGATCGCCCGCCACAAGTTCAACCTGTTCACGGGCGTCAACACGATGTTCGCCGCGCTCATGAACACGCCGAGTTTCGACAATGTCGACTTCAGCCACATGCGCGTGTGCATCGGCGGCGGCATGGCCGTGCAACCGGCCGTGGCCAGGGAGTGGAAGCAGAAGACCGGCCGTACGATCTTGCAGGGCTATGGCCTGACGGAGACCTCTCCCGTCGCCATCTGCTGCAAGATCGACAGCGAATTCACGGGCACGATCGGCCTGCCCGTGCCGTCGACCGACGTCATGATCGTCGGCGACGACGGCAATCCCCTGCCCCTCGGCGAGGTCGGGGAGATCTGCATCAAGGGGCCGCAGGTCATGGAGGGCTACTGGCAACGGCCCAAGGAAACCGCGGACGTCATGCTCCCCGGCGGCTGGCTGCGCACGGGCGACGTCGGCCGCATGGACGAGGAGGGCTACGTCTGGATCGAGGACCGCAAGAAGGACATGATCCTCGTGTCGGGCTTCAATGTGTACCCGAACGAAGTCGAGAACGTCGTCGTCGAACTCGAAGGCGTGCTCGAGGCAGCGGCGATCGGGGTGCCCGACGAGCGCTCCGGAGAAGTCGTCAAGGTTTTCGCCGTGCGCAAGGACGAAAGCGTCACCGAGCAGGACATTCTTAACCACTGCCGCGAGAACCTGACCGGGTACAAGCGCCCGAAATTCGTCGAATTCCGCGACGAGCTGCCGAAGACCAACGTCGGCAAGATCCTGCGCCGCGCGCTGCGCGACGACTAATCGGTCCCTATTCCCGCCGGGCGATCAGGCGCCGCAGGAACAGCGGCGTCAGGATCGTCGTCACGAGCGCCATGATCACGATCGACGAATACAGGCTTGCCACGATCGGCGGCGGCGGCGACGGCTGCAGGAACAGGCCCGCCTGCAGCGCGACGCCGGCCACGATCAGCTCGACCGCCCCGCGGCCGCTCATACCCACACCCACCATCAATGCCTCGAGCTTCGACAAGCCGACCCAATAGGCGGGCAGTCCGGCACCGACGAACTTGCTGAGCAAGGCGATCAGGATCAGTGCGACGACGAAAACCGGCGTCGCGGCCAGCGCACTGAAGTCGAGATGCAGGCCGACCGAGACGAAGAAGATCGGCGCGAGGAAACCGCGTGTGATCCCCGACATCTGCTCCTCGACACGCGTGTACACGGTCTGCGGCACCGTGCCCGGGTGGAAGAACATGCCCGCCAGGAACGCGCCGATGATGAAGTGCATATCCATGCGCTCGGCGAACGTGGCATACGCCAGCGCCGCAATCAGCAGCATACTGAAGTCGACTTCGGGGAAGCGCAGGTAACGAAAGTAGCGGCCCACGAGCGGGAATACCCATATGCCGACCGGGATCGTCACGGCGAAGAAAAACGCGACCTTCGCGAACAGGTACAGCGCGTCCATCGTGGCAAACGTCGCAACATCGCCGCTCGACATCGCGGCAATCAACAACGCGAGCAGGAACAGGCTGATCAGGTCGTCCCACAGGGCCGCCGCGATGACGGTCTTGCCGACACGGGTATCGAGCTCGCCGACGTCGAGAAAGATGCGCACGGCCACGGGCACCGCGGTGATGGCCAGCGCAACGCCGAGGAACAGGCATTGCACGATCTTCAGCGGCGACTCGGGCAGGACGACGGTGCCGAGCAGGAGACCGGCGCCGACCGGCACGGCCATGCCGCCGAGCGCAACGAGGATGGCGGACTTCGAGGTGCGCGCGAAGTCGAACGGTTCCATGCGAATGCCGGCCAGCAGCATCAGGAAGAACATGCCCAGATTGACGATCGACTCGTACGTCTCGCTCTGGGTCGCCGACCAGAGAACCGGCAGGCGATCCTGGAATGCACCGAGGAACAGGCCCAGAGCCACGCCGGCCATCAACTCACCGACGATCGCCGGCACATGCACCCGCTCGGCGAGCTCCGCAAACGCGCGGGTCGCGACGAGCAGGACCAGGATCAGGTACAGGATATCCATACCGGCACACCGATGGCTGCTACCGCAACGACGATAGCAGGGAAACCGGCCGCCCGTGGATCAGGAATGATACTGAGGGCTGAACTCGTGGACGGCGTCGACCAGAACCGTAACGTTGTCCGGGTCAATATCGGGGGTGATGCCGTGGCCCAGGTTGAAGACGTGACCGGGGCCTTTCCCGTAGCTTGCGAGCGTCCGCGCCACGCCGTCGCGTATGACGTCCGGGGATTCGCGCAGCGTCGCCGGGTCGAGATTCCCCTGCAGGGCAACCTTGTCTTCGACGTACTCGCGCGCCGTCGCAAGGTCCGTCGTCCAGTCGACGCCGAGTGCGTCGCAGCCGGTATCGGCAAGGTCCCGAAGCAACGGCCCGGCACCTTTGGTGAACAGGATGACCGGGATTCGCCGGCCGTCTTTCTCGCGCGTCAGGCCGTCGACGATCTTTTGCATGCTGGCCAGCGAGAAGCGACGAAAATCGTCGGGCTCGAGCGCGGCGCCCCAGGTATCGAAGATCTGCACGGCCTGCGCGCCGGCCTCGATCTGGGCGTTCAGGTATTCGGTCGTGGTCTCCGCAACCTTGTCCATGAGCTCATCGAGCGCCTCGGGCGCCTCCTTTGCAAGACCCTTGATTCTCGGAAAGTCACGGCTCGAACCGCCTTCGACCATGTAAGTCCCGCACGTGAACGGACTGCCGGCAAAACCGATCAGCGGTACCCTGCCGTCGAGCTCCCGGCGGATCGTGCGCACCGCGTCGAACACGTAGCCGAGCTCCTTCTCGACGTCGGGCACGCGCAGGCCGCGGATCGCATCGGCCGTTCTCACGGGCGATTCGAACTTCGGCCCTTCGCCCGTCACGAAATAGAGGCCGAGCCCCATCGCATCCGGCACAGTCAGGATGTCGGAGAACAGGATCGCGGCATCGAGCGCGTAGCGTCGGAGCGGCTGCATCGTGACTTCGCAGGCGAGATCCGGGTTGCGGCACAGGCTCATGAAGTCGCCGGCCTCGGCGCGCGTGGCACGGTACTCGGGCAGGTAGCGGCCGGCCTGGCGCATGATCCACATCGGCGTACGCGGCACGGGTTCCTTGAGCAGCGCACGCAGAAACAAGTCGTTTTTCAATTCAGCCATCACGTACCCACCTGTTCGGCGATCTGCGCCTGCATGAGTTCCGCCGCGGCGCGCGGGCTTTTCGCGTCGCGAATCGGACGGCCAACGACGATGTAGTCGCAGCCGTTCTTGAACGCGGTCTCCACGGTGACGACACGCTTCTGGTCGCCGACCGGTTTGTTGTCCACCGGCCGGATGCCCGGAGACACGACCAGCAGCTTCTCGTCGACGAATTCGCGTAATTTCGGGACCTCGAGACCGGACGAGATCACGCCGTCGCAACCCGACTCGAGACATTGCTTCGCGCGCGACAGGACGAGTTCGTCGAGGTTACAGGCGAAGCCGAGGTCGTCGAGGTCGCCGCGATCGAGGCTCGTCAGCACGGTGACGCCGAGCACCTTGAGCGTGTCGCCCTTGTTCTCGGCCGCGGCTTTCATGATCGAGCGGTTGCCGTGCACGGTAACGAACGTTGCACCGCGGTCTTGCAGCGAGCGCACGGCCGAGCCGACGGTCGCCGGGATATCGAAGAACTTGAGGTCGCAGAAGACTTTCTTGTCACGCTCGAGCATCCAGTCCAGCAGCTCGAAGTACTCGCCGCTCATCATGAGCTCGAGTCCGATCTTGTAGAACGTCACCGCGTCGCCCAGTTCGCTCGCGAGGGCCTTCGCGCGGTCGCAGGTCGGCACGTCCATGGCGAAGATCAGCCGGTCCGTG
>JBFJQO010000167.1:0-5834 GCA_041616535.1 Woeseiaceae bacterium
ATGCGCGGATGATACCGCGCATCGGCCGGTTTTCGGGACGGGGTTGCCGAGTCGATACATTCCGAAACAAATCGAACACGTCTTGAGATCAAGTGCGGGCGTTCGATCGCCGGACTTTGGCTTCGCCGCCGGTACTCTGGCCGCCTGATGGTGTAGCCCCGCGTCGGTGGAGCTTCATAACATACCTGCGAGCTTGCTCTCGATGTTCGCGCGGACCCGTGCGGCGATCGGCGCATCGAGATAGCGCCGCAGCGTTGCGGCATCGTGTTTGAGTTCGAAGGCGTAGCGGAACAAATCGAGCACGGTCACGCCGGAGTCGCCACTCTCGACGAACGTCACGGTATCCCCGACGCTGACCTCGCCCTCATTCAACACGCGGAAGTAGATGCCGGGCCTTTCGGCCTTGCGGAAAGCCATGCCGAACGCGCTATCCTGCATGCGCGTCGCAAACGTATTGCAGGGAATGCGCGCGGACGTCGCCTCGAGCACGACCTCGCCGATCAGCAGGCGATCGCCGATCGTCATGTCTGACGGCATGTCCCGGATCGTCAGGTTTTCGCCGAACAGGCCCGGGAAATACTCGCGGCCCGTGGTCTGGGCCCACCAGTCGTAGTCGTCGGCGCTGTAGGCATAGATCGCCTGGTCCGCGCCCCCGTGATGCTCGGTCGCGACGATCGCGTCCCCCGCGACGCCCTCAACCGTTAGCCTGACCGGGCTGTCGACCGGGTACTTGCAGATGCCCGTGCGCATCGAATTGGTGCCGTGCGAGACGGTCTCGACCCGCCCGACGTTGATGCTCTCGAGTCGCATTCCCGCCCCCCGCCCGTTCAGACCTCGACCTTGCCGAGAACGATCGCCAGCAGCGTGTAGGCGATCAACCCAACCGACGCGATGCCGAAGAACATGCACACGAGGAATACCATTTGTTCCATGTCGGACCTCCCGGGCCGGCAATGGTCGCGACCCGTGAGGCTCAGTATAGCGCCGCCGTGCCGACGCAACGAAGGGAAGCCCCGGCGACGCAAAAATGCGTTACATTGTGGCTAAATAATGCATACAATGTAACGCATGGCACGCACCAAGATCTCCACGCTCAACCTGCGCATCGAGCCCGGCGTCAAGAAAGCCGTGCGCGAGGCCGCCGCGCGCGAGCATCGCAGTGTGGCGAACATGGTCGAAATGCTGATCCGCCGCCATTGCGACGAGGCGGGCATCGCTATCCCAGAACAGAAAGAAGGCTTCGCGGGGAACCGGAATGGATGAACGAATGCTCAAAGCGATGGTCGCGGCGGGCGCGATCAAGAATATCGACATCATCGCGAGCGGCGCACGCTTTCATGTCGAGGCGAAGACGCCGAACGGGGCCATCACGGCCGAAACGCGCAAGGGCAAAGTGCGCACCTGGGCAACCCTGGACGCGGCCGCCCGCTGGGTCCGCGGCCTCGGCGTCGGCGGCGCGCGCATCAACCTGACGCACTGGCAACCCGGCCAGCGCGAATTGTCCCTGTGATTCAGTCCACGTCCTCGCCCGCGACCGGCCACTTGCCGCCGAACGGGAACGGACGATCATCCGTGTTGAACGTCAGAAAGCGGATATTTTCGTAAATGTACGCGGCGATGCTCTGCCCGACGTCGCGCAGCTCGCGATTCACCTCGCCCGTGAACAGCACCATCAGGAAACCGAGAACGACCACGACCGAGCCGACGAGGCCCGCGAGACTGACCATGATAGAGGCCAGCACCATGTAGAGGAATCGCGTCCAGGTCGCACGCGATTTGAGATTGCGCTCGAGGGGTTTTTCGGGCTTCTCGTCGTCGACGAAGCTGTGATCGGCCGGAGGGTTGTTGTCACTCATAGAAAAGCTCCTTGCACCGTCGATGACCGTCAACCTCGACCCGACGGGCTTCGCTATTGTTACAATCTTCGACCCTTCGAGCCAGCGATATATGCCGCATGACGAACCGTTTTCTTTGTTCCCTGGTAATCCTGCTGCTGGGCGCCTGCGGCAAGGACCCGCAACCCGATCCGCGCGTCGACATCGATGCCGAAGCTCGGCGCATTGCGCAAACCAGCATCATCGTCGACACCCATATCGACGTGCCGTATCGAATCTCGGACACGCCGCAGGACGTGTCGCGTGCGACCGGGAGCGGCGATTTCGACTATCCACGCGCCGTTGCCGGCGGCCTCAATGCGCCCTTCATGTCGATCTACACGCCCGCCGAGCTGGAAACGACAGGCGGTTCGACCGAACTGGCCGAGCGCCTGATCGACCTCGTCGAAGGCATCGTCGCGGCCGCGCCCGGCAAGTTCGCGCTGGCAACCTCGGTAACGGACATTCGCGCGCAATTCGAGGCGGGGCTCGTCTCGCTGCCGATGGGCATGGAGAACGGTTCCCCGATCGCCGGCGACCTCGACAAGCTGCGCCATTTTTACGACCGCGGCATCCGCTACCTGTCACTCTCGCACGGCAAGACCAACCACCTGTCCGACTCCTCTTACGACGACGACCACCAGTGGAACGGCATCAGCGAATTCGGCGCCCAGGTCATCCGCGAGATGAACCGGCTTGGCATCATGGTGGACGTCAGCCACGTATCGGATGAGGCGTTCTGGCAGATTCTCGAGATAACGGCGGTCCCGGTGATCGCCTCGCATTCTTCGGCACGCCATTTCACGCCGGGCTTCGAGCGCAACATGAGCGACGAGATGATCGTCGCGCTGGCCAGGAACGGCGGCGTCATCCAGATCAACTTCGGCTCGATGTTCGTCAACGAGGCGTCGCTGGCATACAGCAGGGCGCGCTGGGATGCAGGCGAGGCGTACCTCGCGGAGCATCCCGAACTCAGCGAGACGTTTCTCTATCGCGAGTACCCCGCGATCTACGCGCGGGAGAACGGGCCGATGATCTATGCGACGCTGGATGACGTGCTCGACCACTTCGATCATGTCGTCCGACTCGCCGGCGTGGATCATGTCGGCATCGGGTCCGATTACGACGGCGTCGGCGACTCGTTGCCGGAAGGGCTCAAGGACGTCTCGGGCTATCCGAACCTGATCGCCGGCCTGTTACGCCGCGGCTACAGCGAAGACGACATCCGCAAGATTCTCGGTGAGAACCTGCTCCGCGTGTGGCGGGCTGCCGAGGATTACGCTGCGACGACGTCCAGCAGCACGTAACGCAACAACACTTCGTAGCTGGTTCGGTCGAGCTTCATGCCGTCCGGCAACTCGAGCGTGTGAATGTGCGTGTCGTCGGGGTCGCGCACCTCGAGGTAGTTTGTCTGCTCGTCGCGGAAGACCTTGTATTTCACGTCGCGGTGCTTATCGAACTTGAGCAGCACGACGCTGTCGGTCCAGTCCTGAATCGTCGCTCTGTCCATGCCCTTCTCCGTCGTCCCTGTGTGGTCTCTGTGAAGTCGGATATTTCCGGTCGTCTACAAGGCTGCAAGGCCTGTGCCAACTGTTATCGTCGCGCAGGCAATCCAGAAATACTTTATTTTTTAATGCGTTACGGAAATCGCTGCGTAGGCGAGAGCCGCGCGCGCCGGCGCCCAGTGTCAGTTATTGACGCCGGATTCAGGCGAATTGCGACACCCGCTTTACATAAGACTACAGCGGCCAGAACGTGACCAGCGCGGGCACGGACACGGCGACGATCAGGATCTCGAGCGGCAGTCCCATGCGCCAGTAGTCGCCGAAACGGTAGCCGCCCGGCCCCATGATCAGGGTGTTGTTCTTGTGGCCGATCGGCGTCAGGAAGGCACACGACGCCGCCACGGCGACGCCCATCAGGAACGGATCCGGACTGACTCCGAGCCGGTTGGCGATCTCGACCGCGATCGGTGCGGCGATGACGGCCGTCGCCGTGTTGTTCATGACGTCCGACAGCGTCATGGTCACGACGATCAGCAGCGTCAGGACGACCATGGGCGAGAATCCCGCCGACACGTCGACGATGCCTTGCGCGATGAGAACGGTCCCGCCTGTTGCTTCCAGCGCGCCGCCGATCGGGATCATCGAACCGAGCAGGACGATAACGGGCCATTCCACGGACGTGTACACGTCGCGAATCGGTACGATGTTCAGCAACACGTAGGCCGCGACGACGCAGCCGAGCGCAATCGGCAGGTAGACCCAGCCGAAGCTCGCGGCCGTGATCGCGGCCGTAAAGATACCGACAGCCCACCAGGCCTTGTCGCGCTGGATGACGCTGTGGCCGCGATCCACGAGCGGCAGCAATCCCAGCTGCCGCGTCACGTCGTTGATTCGGTCGTCCGCGCCGAGCAGCAACAACACGTCCCCCGGCCGCAACGTCAGCGCCCGGACCTTCTCGCGAAATCGTTTGCCCTGGCGCGACACGCCGACCAGTGCCACGCGATAGCGATACAAGAGGCGCACCGACCTCGCCGAGCGTCCGGCGAGCCCCGACGACTCCGGCACGAGGACTTCCTGCAGGACGAGGTCCTTGCTGTCCAGCCTGCCCTCGCCTTTGCCCACGTATTCGAGTTGCAATGCGCCGAGCGCTTCCTCGATGCTGTCCGGACTCGCCTCGAGAATCAAGATGTCGCCTGCCTTGACCTCGGCGACGCGTGCCAGGCCGGGCAGTCGTTTGCCGCGGCGAATCAGCCCGACGATTTCGACGTCGACTTTCTCGGCATCGGCATCCAGGTCGCGAACGCGCCGGCCGATCACGGGCGAACCTTCGGAGACGCGAACCTCGGCGATGTAATCCTCGAGGTCGAACAGGTCCTTGCCCGTGTCGCCGGACTGACGCTCCTTTGGCAGCAGCCGCCAGCCGATCAGCGCGACGTACGCGACGCCGACGACGGCGCAGGCCAGTCCGACGGGTGCAAAATCGAACATGCGATAAGGCTCGCCGAAGGCATCGCCGCGGTACTCGGCGATGACGATGTTGGGCGGCGTGCCGATCAACGTGATCATGCCGCCCAGGATCGAAGCAAACGACAGGGGCATCAGCGACAGCGAGGGGCTGCGGCCCGCCTTCTTTGCGGCCTGCATGTCGACCGGCATCAGCAACGCGAGCGCGGCGACGTTGTTCATCAACGCCGACAAGCCCGCGGCCAGGCCCGCCATAATCGAGATGTGCGTGGCCAGTTTGCGCGAGGCGTCGACGACGAAGCGCGCAACGAGCTCGATCGCGCCGGAATTCGACAGGCCCCGGCTCACGATCAGGACGAGTGCGATTATGACGGTGGCCGGATGACCGAAGCCCGAGAACGCCTGCTCTTTCGGCACCACGCCGGTCAGCAGCGCCACGAGCAACGCGATGAAAGCGACGAGATCGTAGCGCCAGCGTCCCCAGATGAGAAAGACGAACACGAACGTGCACAAGCCGAAAACCAATACCTGGTCAGTCGTCACCGCCGTCTTCGCTCCCTGTTTCCTTAACGTCGCATGCTAGATTAACAGGATGATCCTCGCCATCGTCGCCGTGTTGATATGCATCGTGGTTTTCGGCCCCGCGATCTGGGTGCGGCGCGTCCTCGACCGCTACAGCGTGCCGGCGAACCGGTACGACGGCACGGGTGCCGAGCTCGCCCGTCACCTGCTCGACCGGCACGGCCTGCAAGCGGTCGTTGTCGAGACGACCGACCAGGGCGACCACTACGACCCCGAGGCCAAAGCCGTGCGCCTCTCGGAGGACAAGTTCGGCGGACGCTCGCTGACCGCGATCACCGTGGCCGCGCACGAAGTCGGCCACGCCGTGCAGGACCGTGACGCCTACTCGCCCCTCAGGCTGCGCACGCGCCTCGTCAAGGCGACGCGCGGCATCGAGAAAGTCGGTGCCGGCGTGCTCATGGTGTCGCCG
>JBFJQO010000168.1:0-5832 GCA_041616535.1 Woeseiaceae bacterium
CGAGGCCGGCAAGATCGAAGACCCGGATCGGGCCCATCGCCATGCCCCACTGCTCCATCGCCGTGTCGATGCTGTCCGGCGTCGCGCCCTCGATCAGACACAGATTGGCCTCGCGCCCGTAGTGCGACAGCATGCGGTTGCCGATGAAGCCGTAGCACACGCCCGCAATTACCGGAACCTTGCGAATCTTCTTGGCAAGATTGATACACGTCGCCAGCACGTCGTCGGCCGTTTTGTCCGCGCGTACGATCTCGAGCAGCTTCATGATGTGTGCCGGACTGAAAAAATGCAGCCCGATCACGTCCTCGGGGCGGGACGTCGCCGCTGCGATCTTGTTGACGTCCTGGTAGGACGTGTTGGTCGCGAGGATCGCGCCGGGGTTCACGATCTCGTCGAGCTGCGAAAACACGTCCTGCTTCAGGCTCAGGTTCTCGAACACGGCTTCGACGACCAGGTCTGCGTCCGCGAGGTCTGCGTATTGCGTCGTTCCGGTGATACGTTCGCGCGTGGCGCGCGCCTGCGCCTCGCTCATCTTGCCGCGCTTGACGCCGCCGGCGTAATTCTTCGCGATCGTCTCCAGGCCGCGGCTAAGGGCATCGTCGTTGACCTCGAGCAGCGTGACGTCGAGACCCGCATTGGCGAAGTTCATCGCGATGCCGCTGCCCATCGTGCCCGCACCGATCACCGCGACGCGCTGCACGTCACGGAGCGGCGTGTCTTTGCCGAGGCCGGGCACCTTCGCGGCCTCGCGTTCGGCGAAGAACAGGTGGCGCAGGCCGGCCGACTGCGGCCCGTTCATCAGCTCGAGGAACGCGGCGCGCTCCTTCGCGATCCCTTCCGGAAACGGCAGCGACGTCGCCGCCTCGACGCAGTCGATAATGCGCTGCGGCGCGATCTGACCGCGCGCGCGTTTCTCGCACAGCCGGCGATACTCGGCGAACTCGCTCGGGTCGGCGCTCGGCGCCGGCAGCTCACTCGTGCGCCGGCAGCCGGCATCCGACGCGATCAGTCGCCGCGCATACGCGATGGCCGCCTCGCCGAGGTCCCCGTCCGCGATCTCGTCGACGATTCCGAGGGTCTGGGCCGCTTCGACATCGATGGGATTGCCGCTGGTCATCAGATCCAGCGCCGCCCTGACGCCCGACAGCCGCGGCGTGCGCTGCGTGCCGCCGGCACCCGGTAGCAGCCCCAGCTTGACCTCCGGCAGCCCGACCTGGGTCCCGGGCGCCGCGATGCGGTAGTGGCTGGCCTGCGCGAGCTCCAGGCCGCCGCCGAGCGCGGTACCGTGAATCGCGGCGATGACGGGCTTTGCCGAGGCCTCGATCTCGTCCAGGAGCTCCGGAAGCATCGGCTCCTGCGGCGGCATGCCGAATTCCCGGATGTCGGCGCCGGCGACGAAGGTTCGCCCGCTGCACAGAATCACGACGGCCTCGGAGGCGTCTTCCTGCGCCGCGCGGATCGCCGCCTGCAGCCCGGAGCGGACCGCGTGCGACAGCGCGTTCACCGGCGGGTTGTCGATCGTGATGATGCCGACGTTGTCGTCGAGCCTGTAAGCAACGCTCATGGATGGCGATCCTCGTGTCCTGATCCGCGGGCGGTGAATGGTAAGCCGATTCGCACCGAAACCGCGAGCGTACTAAAATAAAGAACCATGTATCACCAGCTCATAGACCAGGCAGGAAAGTATCTCAACTCTCTGAATTCCGGGGATAATATTGCCTCGGAGCTGAAACGCCGGCTGGCCGATCTGATGGCCCGTGGCGAGGCAAATGCGGATGCGGCCTGCCGTGCCTTGAAGCTCAGCCGTCGCACGCTGCAACGCCGCCTGCAGGCCGAGAAGACCAGCTTCCAGAAGGTGCTGAAAGAGGTGCGCCGCGAACTGGCCGTCCGCTACCTGTCGGACACCCGGTTGAAGGCGCTCGAGGTCGCGATGCTGCTCGGCTACTCGAACATCAGCTCGTTCACGACCGCGTTCAAATCCTGGTACGACATGCCGCCGGCCGAGTACCGGCAGCGCTTCCTCTCCTTCGCCTGATTCCCGGCTGGCCGCGACCACGCAGCGGGCCGGCGCAAACGTTTTGAGCTATGATCCGCGGCTCGCCCGAGGAGGAGCGGATATGCTCGACAAACTGCAGTTCTACATCGACGGCCGCTGGGTCGACCCGGTCGAGCCGCGCACCCTCGACGTCGTCAACCCGGCGACCGAAGACGTCATCGGTCGCATCAGCCTCGGCTCGGCCGCCGACGTCGATGCGGCCGTCGCGGCTGCGGCGCGCGCGTTCGAAAGCTACAGCCGGACGACGCGCACGGAGCGGATGGAGCTGCTGCAGTCGATTATCGACGTACTGAAGAAACGCCACGACGACATTGCGACCGCGATCATGAGCGAGATGGGCGCGCCGTGGCGTCTCGCGACCGGCGCGCAGACGCTGAGCGGGCAGCAGCACGTCAAGGCCACGCTCAAAACGCTCGAAAAATTCGAATTCGAAGAGAAATCGGGCACGACGCTCATCGTCAAGGAAGCGATCGGCGTGTGCGCATTGATCACGCCGTGGAACTGGCCGTTGAATCAAATCGCGTGCAAGGTCGCCCCGGCCCTCGCCGCTGGCTGCACGATGGTCCTGAAGCCCAGCGAGGTGGCGCCGTTCGATGCAGTCATCTTCACCGAAGTGCTGGATGAGGCCGGCGTGCCAGCGGGTGTGTACAACCTCGTCAATGGCGACGGCCCTGGCGTCGGTACCGCGCTGTCGCAACACCCCGGCGTCGACATGATGTCGTTCACGGGCTCGACGCGAGCCGGGGTGCTCGTCGCTCAGAATGCCGCGCCGACGGTCAAGCGCGTGGCGCAGGAACTCGGCGGCAAATCGGCCAATATCCTACTCGACGACGCCGATTTCGAAACCGCGGTCAAATCGGGCGCTGGCGACGTATTCGAGAATACCGGGCAGTCGTGTGACGCGCCGTCGCGCATGCTCGTGCCGAGGGAACGCATGGCCGAAGCCGCAGCACTCGCGGCCGAGGTCGCCAATTCGATCGTCGTCGGCGACCCCAGGGATGAAAATACCGAGGTCGGGCCGCTCGTTTCCGAGGCACAGTGGAACAAGGTGCAGGGACTCATCAGGAAAGGCATCGACGAAGGCGCGACGCTCGCCGCCGGCGGACCCGGCAAACCCGACGGCATCGAAAAAGGGTACTTCGCCAGGCCGACCGTGTTCGCCGACGTCAGCAACGACATGACGATTGCGCGAGAGGAAATCTTCGGCCCCGTGCTGTCGATCATTCCCTACGTCGATGAGGACGACGCCGTTCGTATCGCCAACGATACGCCTTACGGCCTGTCCGGCTACGTATCGTCGTCGAACCTCGAGCGGGCACGAAAGGTCGCGGCACGTTTGCGCACGGGCATGGTCCATATCAATGGCGCCCACCTCGATTCGATGGCGCCGTTTGGTGGTTACAAGCATTCCGGAAACGGCCGCGAATGGGGACATCACGGCATGGACGAATACCTCGAGCTCAAATCGATCTACGGCTTCGAGACCAGGGACTAGCATGAAGCAAATAACGATTCTCGCCGTCGCGGCGACCAGCCTGCTGCTCGGCGCCTGCGCCGAGGACTCGAAGCTGCCGAACCCGACCGGCGAAGGCATCGTCCGGGCGCTGAACGCGATTCCGACCTCGGGGGACGTCAATTTCCTGATCGAGGAACGGGCCATCGGGGCCGCGACGTTCAAGTCGATAACGCAGCCGTCCGTGTATGACGACCTCAGCTATAACTTCAACTTCGAAACGGTACTGCCCGGCAGCACGAGGCTGACGCGCGTGGCGACCGTGCCGCTGGACGTACAGGCCGACACCGACTACACCTTTGTCGTTGCCGGCAATCTCGCGTCGCCGGACGTAAGCATCCTGGAACAGGCTGTCCGGGAGTGGGGCGCCAGCGACACCGTTTTCGAAATTCGTTTTGCGCACCTGGCACCGGGCCTCGGCGACGCCTTCGATGTGTATTTCGCCCCGCCGGGGACGCCGCCGGTACTCGGCAATGAAATCGATTCCCTGTCTGCTGGTGAATTTTCGACGCCAGCCGAATTCGAAGCCGCCGAAATGGTCCTGACGCTGACGGCGCCAGATGCTCCGGGCACGGTAATTTTCGAGTCCGAAGCATTCACGCTGACCGCTGCGAATTCGTATCTGGTCAGTGCATTCAATACAACGGCTAACGATCTCGGGCAGGTCGCCGTGAGCGTATTCAACCTGAACTCGGGATCCGGCGGCCCCGTACCCGACGTCACTATCGACCCGACACTGCGTTTTTTCCATGCAGCAAGAGACTTCGGAATCGCGGACATCTATATCGACGAGCCGCCCACGACCCCGCTGGTCATGGATCATACGTTCGGCGACGTCAGCGCCGAGATCTCTGTCGCGCCGGGAGATCTTGCGGTCACGTACACGCAAGCCGACAACGTCGGCATGTTGCTGCTCGAGGAAACCGTATCGCTCCCGCGTGGCTCGCGCCTGAACGTCTACGTCGTTCGCAACAACGCCGGCTCAGACGTGCTCCTCGTCGGCGCTCCGAACCGCCGCTCGATTGCCAACCAGGTGACGTTTCTCGTGACGAATACGGCGGCCGATAATCCATCGCTCGACCTGTACCTGGTACCGTCCGGCGAAAGCATCGACGACAACCTGCCCGTATTCGCCCCGCTGCCGACGCTTTTTCCGCTCGTCAGGGTGGCGCTCGTCGCGAACAGTTACGACCTTTACCTGACCGTGCCGGATGAAAAGACCGTGTTATTCGGCCCGCTCGCGTTCGAGGCGAACCTCGGCGACGTATTCGAAATCATGATCTACGATACGGTCGATCCCGCCGCGCCGGACGTCGTTTTCATTCCGCCGCCGTAGCCGGCAGGTTCAGACATCGAGCGACCACCACGGCCATGCCGGCGCCGAATAACTGCGCTGCGACGAACGCGGGCAGGTGCCGGGGATCGATGCCCGAGAACGTGTCCGTCAATGCGCGTCCTGCGGTAACCGCCGGATTTGCGAAACTCGTCGATGCCGTGAACCAGTACGCCGCCGTAATGTAGAGCCCGACCGCGGCGGCCACGGTTTTCGTACCCCAGCGCAACGTGCCGAGTATCGTCAGCACCAGACCGAACGTCGCGATGCCCTCGGCGAACCATTGGGCACCGCCGGTGCGGGCTTTGGTCGACGCCTGCAGCACATCCAGTTCGAACATCGCGTGGGCCGCCCAGACACCGATCACGGCGCCGGCCAGCTGTGCAACGGCGTATAGCGCCGCCGTCGACGCACCGATTTCCCGCCGCGCCAGGAAAGACGCCGTTACGGCGGGATTGAAATGGGCACCCGACAGCGGCCCGAACACCAGGATGATCACGACGAGGATCGCGCCGGTCGCAATCGTGTTGCCGAGCAGCGCGATCGCGACGTTGCCGCCCGCGAGATTGTCGGCCATGATGCCCGACCCGACGACCGTGGCGAGCAGCAGTGCCGTTCCGAGTGCTTCCGCGCCGAGCCTCTGCACGATTACCGGTTCAGACATCGAGCTGGCCCGACGACTGCAATAATGACGTGATGCGCTGCCGCAGGTCCTCGTAAACGGCGTCGAACGCCGCGCGCCGTTGGTCCTCGTCGTCATGCTCGGCCGGGTCCGGCAGCCCCCAATGGAGGCGCACGGGCGCGCCGTTCCAGACCGGGCAGGCTTCGCCCGCCGCGTTGTCACACACGGTAATGACGAGATCGAACGTCGGCGCATCCTTGCCCGCATAGCGGTCCCACGACTCGGACTTCAGTCCCTCGACCGAATGC
>JBFJQO010000169.1:0-5780 GCA_041616535.1 Woeseiaceae bacterium
GCCGGCACGCGCGTGGTCGAGGCCGACTATGCGTTCGGCGCCGACGGCGCGCACTCGCAGGTGAGGCGGCTCGCGCACAACCTGCCGCGTTTCAGCTACAGCCAGACCTACATGCCGCAGAGCTACATAGAGTTGCACATCCCCGCGAATGCCGACGGCTCACACAGGTTCGAGAAAAACGCGTTGCACATCTGGCCGCGCAAGGACTTCATGCTGATCGCGTTGCCCAATATGGATGGCACGTTCACGTGCACGCTGTTCCTGAACGACTCGGGCGACCCGTCGTTCGGGTCGTTACGCGAGCGTGACGACATCAAGGCGTTCTTTGTGTCCAACTTCGCAGACGCGATGGACTGCCTCGACGATCCCGTCGAAGCGTTCCTTCAGAAGACCGCATCGCCGCTTTTTCTCGTGCAGGTGTTTCCGTGGTCGTTCAACAACAAGGTCGGGCTCATCGGCGATGCCGCGCACGCGATCGTGCCGTTTTACGGCCAGGGTATGAACTGCGGGTTCGAGGATTGCGCCGAGCTCGACGCGCTGATCAGCGCGCACGATCACGACTGGGATCGCATATTTCCGGCCTATGAATCCGCCCGCAAGCCGAACGGCGATGCTATCGCCGAGCTATCCAAGCGCAACTTCGTCGAGATGAGCGACCTGTCCGGCGATCCGATGTTCCAGCTTCGCAAGATGATCGAAGCCAAATTCAGCCAGCGTTATCCCGAACTGTGGACGCCGCTTTACTCGATGGTGACGTTCTCGCCCGACGTCCCGTACTCGGAGGCGCTGCGCGTCGGCGATGAGCAGAACGCGATCATGGAGAAGATCATGGCGCGCCCGGATATCCGGGGAACGTGGGACACGGAACCGGTGATGCAGCAGCTCCATGAGCTTGCGTCGGACGCGTTCGCTCCGAGTCGCTGAATTGGCGTCAGACGATCTTCAGGCTGTGCGAGACGTTTTTCGTGACCATGTAATTGTGCAGGCCTTCGGTACCGCCCTCGCGGCCGTAGCCGCTCGACTTGACACCGCCGAACGGCGTCTCCGGCAGTGATGCTTCGAGCGTATTGATCGACACGTTACCGGCCTCGATGCCTTCGATCATGCGGTCCACGTAGTCGGCGCGATTCGTGAAACCGTACGCCGCCAGCCCGTAAGGCACCGAATTGGCTTTCTCGATACCCTCGTCGAGCGAGGCAACGGGATTCACGATGGCGAGGGGACCGAACGGTTCTTCCTGCATGACGCGCGCGTCGTCGGGCACGTTGGCAAGCACGGTCGGCTCGAAAAAATAGCCCGTGTCGCCGATCCTGCGGCCGCCCGTCATCAGTTCCGCACCCTTGCTGAGCGCGTCTTCGACGAGTTCGGTCAGGGCCGTGATGCGGCGGTCGTTCGCGAGCGGCCCCATCTCGACGCCGGGCTCCATGCCGTTGCCGACGACGGTCGCGGCGGCACGGCGCACGAACAAGCCGACGTACTCGTCGAAAATGTCCTCGTGTACGAAAAAGCGGGTTGGCGACGTGCAGACCTGGCCCCCGTTGCGCATCTTGCGGACGGCGCCGCTGACGGCGGCCGCCTCGACGTCGGTGTCCTCGCAAACGATGACGGGCGCGTGCCCGCCCAGTTCCATCAGCACCGGCGTCATGGACTGCGTGGCGAGCATCGTCAGGTGTCTGCCGACCGCCGTGGATCCCGTAAACGCGACCAGCCGTACCTGGTCCTGCTTGATCAAATGCTCGGAGATTTCGGACGGCGTCCCGAACACGAGGTTCAGCACGCCGGGCGGCAGCCCGGCATCGTGCAGTGCCCGCGCGATGTGCAACGCGCCCGCGGGCGTTTCCTCGGACGCCTTGAGAATAATCGAACAACCCGCGGCGATGGCGCCCGCCACCTTGCGGCAGGGTTGGCTCATCGGGAAATTCCACGGCGAGAACGCGGCGACCGTGCCGATCGGCTGGTGGTGCACGATATAGCGCACGCCGGGTGCGCTCGGAATGACGCGGCCGTAGGTGCGCGTGGCTTCGCCCGCGTCCCACTCGAGGAACTCGCAGCCGCGGATGACCTCGAGCTGCGCCTGCGCGAGCGGCTTGCCGTGTTCGGCCGTGATCGCCGTGGCGATGTTGTCCTGGCGTTCGCGCATCAACGCCGCGGCCTTGAACAGAACATTGGCGCGCTCGACGGGCGCCGTGCGGCTCCAGGTCGCAAACCCCCTGGCTGCCGCAGCCAGCGCGTCGTCGAGGTCGCGTTTTTCCGCGCGCGGCAGCCGGCCGATTTCCTCCTCCGTTGCCGGATTAAGGACCGACAGGTCCCGGGCGGTTTTGCGCCACTCGCCGTCGATAAACAGGTGCAGGTCAGGATAGGTGCTCATGCTCTTGATTATAAGTATATTTCGCCGATGGCCACGAAATACTCGAAGCTCGATGCCAAGGATTATGCGCGCGAGAACATGCGCGGTATCTGGGCCGCCGCACTGAACCCGTTCGACGACGACCTGTCGCTGGACGAAGCGGGCCTGCGACGCAACATTCGCCACTGGATCGACGATCTCGACATCCAGGGATTGTTCATCGCCGGCAAACAGGGCGAGTTCTTCTCGATGAACCTCGATGAGCGCAAGCGCAATTTCGAAATCGCCGTCGACGAATGCGACGGCAAGGCCGGCGTCATCGTGTCCGTGTCGGACCAGAACTACGACACGGTCTTCGAACTCGCGCGTCATGCCCAGGACTGCGGGGCCGACTACGTCGTCGTGCACGCGCCGGTGCTGAGTTTCATCCACGATCGCGGCGAAGTCCTGTACCGTTATTACGAGGCATTGTGCGACCGCCTGGATATCGGCATTGCCATGTGGAGTCATCCCGATTCGGGCTACCTGATGCAGCCCGACGAGTGCGCGCGCATCGCCGAACTGCCCAACATCGTCGCGATCAAGTACTCGGTTCCGCGCGAGATGTACGTCCGGCTCAGCCACCTCGCCGGTGACCGGATCCTCGTGTCGACGTCCGCGGAGGACGACTGGCTCGACAACATCGAGGAACTCGGGTGGCAGCTCTACCTCTGTTCATCGCCGCCGTACCACCTGCAGACCAAGAACGACAAGCGCATGGACGAATACACGCGGCTCGCGTTCGCGGGTGACTTCGGCGAAGCACGGCGCGTTCGTGACAGCCTGAACCCGGTGCGGGAAGCGATGGCAAGGACGAAGCCCGCGGACAAACCGCAGGCTTTCGGCAAGTTCTGGCAATCCTTGCTGGGGCAGGTCGGCGGTCGTGTGCGTCCGCCGATGCTCGAGCTGTCCGAGGACGAGAAAGCCACGATCCGCGAGGCCTTCGAGACCTGCGGCCTGACGTTGTAATCAGGCCTGGCCTTCCACCTGCACGACGCGCGGCAGGCGTTTGTCGAGTCGTACGGCCGTGAGCTGGCGGCCCCAGACGCATCCCGTGTCCAGGGCGATAATGTGCGGCAGGACGATCAGTCCGAGCGCGGACCAGTGACCGAACACGATGCGCGTGCCCTGCCATGCCGGGTCCGGTGCGTCGTACCATGCGACGTGGCCCTTGCGCGCCCGCCATGGCGAGCCGCTGAACGCAAGCGCGAGATGGTTTGCCGGCGTAATCATGCGCATGCGTGTCAGGCAGTTGATGATGAAGCGCAGGCGCGGATAGCCTTTCAGCTTGCCTGACCAGGCGTTAGGCGTGTCGCCGTACATCTTGCCGAGCAGTGTGCGAAAGCCGTCGGCCTGTAGCGCCGCTTCGACCTCGGCGGCGCGCGCGAGCGTCTTCTTCACGTTCCAGTCCGGGTGCGTGCCGGCGTGCACGAGCAGCGTCCCGAGTTTGTCTTCGTAGTGCGCAAGGGGCCGGTGGCGCAGCCAGTCGCAGAGCTCGCCGCAATCGCTCGAGTTGAGAAGCTTCGTCAGTGACGAGAATCGCTTGCCGCGGCGCACCGCGCCCGCTTCGAGCGCCAGCAGGTGGAGGTCGTGATTGCCGAGTACCGTGATGGCCGCGTCGCCCAAACCATGCACGAAACGCAAAGTCTTCAGGGACTTGGGGCCACGGTTGACGAGATCGCCGGTCAGCCACAGCGTGTCCTTGTCCTCGTCGAAGTCGATCGCGTCGAGCAGGCGGCGCAGCGGGTCGTAACATCCCTGTACGTCGCCGATCGCGTAGACGGCCACTAGTGCAGCAGGCCCGGGACGGCGAGCGTGAAAGGCTCGATGGGCGCGTCGAACGTTGCGCCCGTATCCGTTTCCATACGGTACAGGCCCTGCATCGCGCCGACCGGCGTTTCGAGCACCGCGCCGCTCGAGTAGCGGAAACGCTCACCGGGGTTCAGGTGCGGCTGCTCACCGACGACACCTTCGCCGTTGACTTCCTGCACCTTGCCGTTGGCATCCGTGATGATCCAGTGGCGGCTTCGGAGGGTTGCCGGAACCGCGCCATTGTTCGATATCGTGATCGTGTAGGCAAAGACGTAGCGGTCGGCATCGGGCTCGGATTGATCGTCCACGTAATTCGTGGCGACGTCGATTTGGATGGCGCAGTCTTTGTCGTCCATGCCCGGCATTCTAACGTGATTTGCGATGCAGATGATTGCTGAGCCGGACGTAGTCGGCGATCGCGACCTGCTCGGGTCGCTGCGCAGGATCGATACCGAGCACGTCGAAGTCCGCGGCGTCGGCCTCGTTCCTGAGGGCGTTGCGAAGCGTCTTGCGGCGCTGCATGAACGCGGTCGCGACCAGCGTGGACAACGCGGCATCGTCGTCGATCTCGTAGGTACCTCGAGGCAGCGGATCGAGGCGCAAGACCGCGGACGTGACCTCGGGCGGCGGTGCGAAGGCTTCGGGGGGCACGTCGAACAGCGGCTCAACGTTCAGGTAACAGCCGAGCATGATCCCGAGCCGACCGTAGGCTTTGCTGCCGGGCGCAGCCGCGATGCGTTTGACGACCTCTTTTTGCAGCATGAAGTGCATGTCGACGATACGGTCGCGGTAACGCAACAGGTGAAACAGCAGCGGAGTCGAGATGTTGTAGGGCAGGTTGCCGACGATGCGCAGTCGGTCGCCGAGCACCCCGAAGTCGAAGGTCAGCGCGTCGCCTTCGTGCACGGTCACGTTGTCGGCTTCCGCATATTGTTGCCGCAATCGCGCAACGAGGTCGCGATCGAGTTCGACGAGGTGCAGGTGACCGGCGTCGCGCGCCAGCGGCCCGGTGATCGCGCCCTGGCCGGGACCGATCTCGACGATGACGTCGTCGCCGCCGGGGTGCACGGCGCGCACGATTGCATCGATGATGCCCGGGTCGGTCAGGAAGTGCTGGCCGAAGCGCTTGCGTGCGCGGTGTTTCGTCATCGGCGTCTCGCCATCTGCGCCGCCAGTTCGACGGCGGCCAGCAGGCTGCCCGGATCGGCCTTGCCCATGCCGGCGATATCGAACGCCGTGCCGTGGTCGACCGAGGTTCTGACGATTGGCAGGCCGAGCGTGACGTTGACGGCATGGCCGAAACCGGCGTACTTGAGCACGGGCAGCCCCTGGTCGTGATACATCGCGAGCACCGCGTCCTTGCGGCCGCCTGCGGGTGTGAAGGCCGTGTCCGCGGGAAGCGGTCCGCGCAGGGCGAGGCCCTCGTCGCGCAGCGCCGCGACGACGGGCGAGATGATCTCGATCTCCTCCCGGCCAAGGAGGCCGCCTTCGCCGGCGTGCGGGTTGAGGCCGCAGACCACGATTTCGGGGTCCTCGATACCGAAGCGGTCGCGCAGGTCGGCGTGCAACGTGCGCAATACGC
>JBFJQO010000170.1:0-5749 GCA_041616535.1 Woeseiaceae bacterium
CGCGCAGGTCGCAGTCCGTAACCAGCGAGTAATGGCGTTCGTCCGTGACCGCCAGTTTGCCGGTCTGCGTGCCCGTGATCAGGAACAGGTTGCTCGTACCGCGGCGCACGCTGAGGTTGCCGTAACCGACGCCGTGCTCGGCGTATTCGCCGATCAAACCCGCCTCGAACAGCGGTCTGCGCCATGCATCGAGCTGTCGCGCCGCCACCACGTGCGTCGCAGGCCCCGGCGTCCAGTGACTCTCGTACTTGACGTAGCCTTCGTCGATGCTCACGCGCCCGCCCTCTCCGGGAACAGGCCGAGCAGGCCGTCCTCCGATGCCTCGCAGATGCCGCGCTCGGTGATCAGACCCGTGACGAGCCGCGCGGGCGTGACGTCGAAAGCGTAGTTGCTGACGGCCGTGTCCGCTCGCGTCGTCCGCACGCGAACCGGCCGTCCGTCGCTGACGCCGCTGACGTGGCTGACTTCATCGGCATCGCGCTCCTCGATCGGGATCTCGGCGAGCCCGTCGCAGGCGCGCCAGTCGATCGTCGTCGACGGCAGCGCGACGAAGAACGGCACGCCGTTGTCGTGCGCAGCGAGCGCCTTGAGGTAGGTGCCGATCTTGTTGGCGACGTCGCCGCAGCGGGTCGTGCGGTCCGTGCCCGTGATGACGATGTCGACCATGCCGTGTTGCATCAGGTGCCCGCCCGCGTTGTCGACGACGAGCGTGTGCGGGACGCCGCTCTCGGCGAGTTCCCAGGCCGTCAGCTGCGAGCCCTGGTTTCGCGGCCGGGTCTCGTCCACCCAGACGTGCACGTCGATGCCGCGCTGCTGCGCGAAGTAGACCGGGGCCGTCGCCGTGCCGTAGTTGATCGTGGCGAGCGCGCCGGCGTTGCAGTGTGTCAGCACGTTGACAACGCCGTCGGGTTTGCGGCGTGCGATGTTCTCGAGCAGGGCGACACCGTGTTCGCCGATGCCGCGGCTGATGTCGACGTCCTCGTCACAGATCGCCTGGGCGTCGGCACGCAGGCGGCTGACGAGGTTGTCGTTCGAGGCGGCCACGAGCGAGAGGATGCGATCGACGGCCCAGCGCAGGTTGACCGCGGTCGGCCGTGATCGCAGCAGCCCGTCGGCCGCGGCGCGCACCGCGGCTGCCGTCGGTGTTTCGATTGCCGCAAGATAGAGCCCCCAGGCGGCGGTTGCGCCGATCAGCGGCGCGCCGCGTACGATCATATCGCTGATCGCGAACGCGGCATCCTGCCAGGTGCGCAGCTCGTGCACGCGGAAGTCGTGCGGCAGCCGCCGCTGATCGATGACCTGCACGACCCCGGGATCGTCCGGCTTCAGCCAGATGGTCCTGAAGTCGGCGGCCGTCATGGCGAACGGGACCGGGCGCCTAGCCTTCGAGCCCGGCGGCGAGCCGGGCCGAACGCAGCGTGTTGAACATCAGCATCGTAATGGTCATCGGGCCGACGCCACCTGGCACGGGCGTGACGGCACCGGCGACCTCGATGGCCTCGTCGTAGTCGACGTCGCCGGTCAGCTTCGACTTGATCTCGCCGTCGATTTCCTTCTCGACACGATTGATGCCGACGTCGATGACCACGGCACCCGGCTTGATCCAGTCGCCCTTGATCATGTCGGGACGGCCGACGGCCGCGATGACGATGTCGGCGTTGCGGACGACGCCCGGCAGGTCCTTCGTGCGGCTGTGGCACATCGTGACCGTGGCATTGCGTTGTAGCAGGAGCGCGGCCATCGGCTTGCCGACGATATTGGAACGGCCGACGACGACGGCGTTGAGGCCCGAGAAGTCCGGACCGAGTTCGTCCTCGATCATCAGGATGCAGCCGGCCGGTGTGCAGGGAATGAACGCATCGCCGGTGTGTCCCGCCGACAGTTTGCCGATATTGACGAAGTGGAAGCCGTCGACGTCCTTGGCAGGAGAGATCGATTGCGTGATCGCCTGTTCGTCGAGGTGGCCGGGCAGCGGCAACTGCACCAGGATGCCGTGGATCGCATCGTCCCTATTGAGTTCGTCGACGAGCTTCAGCACCTCGTCTTGCGACACGTCCTCGGGCAACGAATGCTGCACGGAGTGAAAGCCGCAAGCTGCGGCACGCCGCTTCTTGTTGCGTACGTAGACCCGGCTGGCCGGGTCCTCGCCGATGATGACAACCGCAAGCCCGGGCTTGATGCCGTGGCCGGCGAGCAGCGCGGCGGTCTGCTCGGTGATGGATTCGGCGAGTTGCTCGGCCTTGGCCTTGCCGTCGATGCGCTTGGCGGTCATCGGAGTCATTCCTCGGGGTGGGATGAGCGGGGCGTAGGGTAACGCCTGCCGCAGTGCGTTTCTACCCGGGGATTTCCGTAACCGGCGACCAGCGATTCTCGCGGCGCTCGAGACGTCCCGCCGTGTCTTCGCCGTCGTAGTGCGCCGGTTCGGCTGCCGCCAGTGCCGGGGCGGGATCGCTCAGCGCGTGCGCGTTGACGATGCCGAAGCGGCCGCGCGGCGTCTCGATGACGGCACCGATGTACGCGCCGCATCGCCGACACAGCAGGAAGTCCGCCGTCTCCAGGCCGAAGCGATAGCGCTGCAACTCCTGGGGCTCCGCCGCATGGAACGCGATGCTGGCGCCCGGGTCCGAAACGCTCAGTGCATCGTGAATCCGGCAGAAGCGGCACTGGCAGGCGCGGACCGCCCATGCGCCGGGCGGCACGTCGCAGCGGTAGGTGTAACCAATCGCGCCGCAATGGCAGCTGCCGTCGTAATCGGTCGGGCCCCGCGGGGGCGGACATGTGGGGGATTCGGTCATGGCTTCGGGATAGAATGCGGTCCTTTGACTCCGAGCATAGTCGATGAGCGCACTCTTAAGGCAGATTCGCGGCGGAATCGTGTTTGCCGGATTCACGATCAACACGCTGTTCTGGATCGTGCCTCTGTTCCTGCTGGCCGTCGTCAAGCTGCTCGTACCCATCCACTCGCTGCGCCGCTACCTGACGCGACTGCTGATGGCCATCGGCGAGAACTGGATCAGCGTCAACACGGCATTGCTGCAAACGGCCGCGTCGATCGACTGGCGCATCGAGGGCGTTGACAATCTGCGCCGCGACGAATGGTATCTCGTCATATCGAACCACCAGACCTGGGTCGACATCCTCGTACTGCAGTCGCTGCTCAACCGCCGCATCCCGTTTCTGAAGTTCTTCATCAAGCAACAGCTCATCTGGTTTCCCGTGCTCGGCTTCGCCTGGTGGGCCATGGACATGCCGTTCATGAAGCGCTACTCGGCCGCTTACCTGTCGCGTAACCCGCACATGATGGGCCGCGATTTCGCGACGACGCGCAAGGCCTGCGAGAAATTTCGCGACACGCCGACGTCGGTCATCAATTTTGTCGAGGGCACGCGTTTCAGTATCGATAAACGCGATCGCCACAAGGACCCCTATCGCCACCTGCTGCGACCGCGCGCCGGCGGCTTCGCGATCGCGATGACCTCGATGGGCGACATGTTCGGCTCGATCCTCGACGTGACGCTCGTGTATCCCGACGGGCCGGCAAAATTCTGGGAGCTGTGCTGCGGCCGCCACGTCGAGGTCATTGCCCACGTTCGCGAGCGCCCGGTCGAGGAATGGCTCACGCAGGGCGACTACGAAAACGACCGCGATTGGCGGCGTCGCGTGCAGACGTGGCTCGGCGATATTTGGCATGAGAAGGACGAACTGATACAACAGACGCTGGAACGCAGGACGTCACATGACCAATAGCCGCCAATACGACACCGTTGCCTTCGACGTTCGCGAGAACGCGACGATGCTGTTTTTCGCGAAGACGACGGAAACCGGCGAAATTAACGACTACCTGTTGCTAATGCGTACTGTCGAGGAGGATTTCGATGAGTCGATCTACATCGAGATCAACGAACAGCAGTTCGGCGGCCACAACCTGATCCGCGAATCCGCGCTGACGGGCAACGTCCTGACCCTGCGTCTGCGCGAACCGGCCGAGGAGCTCGGCGGTGTGAGCGACATTGTCCTGACCTGGGCGGAGACGACCGAGAATCTCGACAGCATCGAGAACGGTGCATTTCGTGTGCTGGGCGATACGCTGACTGGCGGCAACGCCTGACGGCGATGCCGTCCCCCGAATTCAGGCTGTACATCGTGCGCTGCGCCAACGGTGCGCTCTACACGGGCATCGCGACGGACGTCGGCCGCCGCCTGGCCGAGCACGAGACTGGCCGGCGCGGCGCGAAGTACCTGCGCGGCAAGGGGCCGCTCGAAATCGTGTTCGACGAACGGGTCGGCGACCGCGCACGGGCGTTGCGGCTCGAATATCGCGTCAAACGACTGCACCGCGAGCACAAGCTCGATCTGATCGCGAGGCGCCTGTCGTTGCGCGAGCTCGACGACGATCAGGTGCTCGAAGACATTTCCGTGTAGACGGCCATGCGGCGGCCGAACTCGGGCATGTAGAGTTTCGTATCGACGTCCCAGGTATCGCGAAACGTCTCCAGCCATTCGGCGGTCGCCTCGATATTGTCGAGGACTTTCGGGAACGGCACGACCTCGCCGAATGAAAAGGTGAAATCGTCGAAATGCAATGGCACGACCGCTTTCGCACCTGTCGCGGTCACCACGGAGTGCCAGTATCGCTCGGCATATTGGCTGCCGAGCGACGACAGGCCGAAAGTACAGATCATCGCGAGATCCACAGTCAGGCCGTCGAGTGCCCCGTCGGCGTACCCGGAACTTCCCTGGACGAGCGTCGTGCCCTGTGCGTGTTCGACCACGACGCTCCAGACTTTGCCGACGCGCATCGCCTGGATCGGTGCGGGCAGTTCGAGCGGCTCGTCGATCGTGCCCGGCAGCGGCACGCTGCCGCGCCAGCCGATCGGGCCGTGGCGCGATTCGATCAGGCGCACCCTGAAAGCTCCGAACTCGAATTCGTCGCCGTTGGCTGCCACCACGATCTGGTCTTCGGGCACGCCCGCGCCGCGCGCGATGTTGGCTGCCGATTGGGACCCGACCACCGAAGCGCTGGACCGTTTGGCGATCGCTCCCACGTCCATCGCGTGGTCGAAGTGCGAGTGCAAGGGGATGATCGCGGCCAGGCGGCGCATGCCGAACTCGTGCAGGGCGAAGTTGACCGTCGCGGCGTCATTGGTCACGGGTCGGCGCAGCAGCCCGTCGATGAGCGATGGGCGCGAGAAGAACCCGTCGATCAGGATCTGGGTCTCGCCGTCATCGAACAGGACGGTCGAGACGCCGAGCCACGTGACGCTGAGTGCGCCGTCCGCGGCTGCGGGCGCGACGGGCCAGCCGATGTTGCCGAGGTCCGGCCGGTCGCGCCACAACAGCACGAGGACGACGGCGACGATGAGCGCCAGCGCCGCGATCGTCCAGGCTACCCGTTTGGCGCGTCTCGGCCACATGGCTTACTGGCCTACGGCCCACCTTGCGAGGTAGCCGGTCGCCGGTGCGAGGTAATTGCCCATGGCATAGCCGAGCAAAGCCAGCAGGATCGAGGCCGGTACGAGGTTCGGGCGGTGGTGGGCGGCGACGATCGGTGCGGAAGCCGCGGCGCCGATATTGGCCGCCGAGGCAATGGCGACGCTGTGTACGTCGACACGGAAGATCCAGGCGCCCGCCAGCATGAAGAGCCCGTGGATGAAGATCCAGATGAACGCGCCGAGCACGAACATGGGCGCGGCGCCGAGCTCGCTGATTTCGGCACGCGCGCCCATGCCTGCGACGAATACGTAAACCA
>JBFJQO010000171.1:0-5710 GCA_041616535.1 Woeseiaceae bacterium
ATCGAGCTGTGCCTGCGGCATCTTGAATTCCGGGTACATCGCGACGTACTCGTAGGGGTCGACCGGGAACTGCGGAAACTGCACGCGCGGATCCTGGTAGTAGCCACCGAACCAGGACGCATGCGTCACGGAGTGCACGCCCTCGGTCGCCGCGATGCGGTTCTTGTACGCCATCGGCAGCGGGTTGATCAACGTAATCTTGTCGATGACGATCAGGCGCTCGGCATCCGCGACGTCCTCGCCGCTCTTGAACGCGTAGCCGATCGCCGACAGCAGCGCGAACAGCAGGAAGGCCACGAGCACCGACAGGATCGTCAGCGACGTGCGGATCTTCTTGCGCCAGATGTTTTTCCAGATGAGGCCGAGGTACTTCATACGGCCTCCCGGTGCTCCAGCGTGCCCTTGTCGCAGATCATCGTGCGATTCGCGTAGCTGGCCGCCTGGGCGTCATGCGTCACCATGATGATCGTCTTGCCGTGTTCGCGGTTGAGAATCTGCAGCAGCTTGAGGATCTCATCGGCCGTCTCGCGATCGAGGTCGCCCGTCGGTTCGTCACACAGCAGCAGCGCCGGGTCGGACACGATGGCGCGCGCGATCGCGACACGCTGCTCCTGGCCGCCCGACAGCTCGCGCGGGTAGTGGTCCGTGCGCCCCTCGAGCCCGACGATGCCGAGCGCGACGCCGGCCCGGTGCGCGCGGTCGCTGGCCGAGAAGTTCGTCAGCAAGAGCGGCAGCTCGACGTTCTTCTGCGCCGTGAGCACGGGCAGCAAATTATAGAACTGGAAGATGAAGCCAATGTTGGTCGAGCGCCAATGCGACAGCTTGTTGTTGGACATCGACGAGAGTTCGGCGCCGCCGACATTCACGGTCCCCGAGGTCGGCTTGTCGAGCCCGCCGAGCAGGTTCAGGAGCGTCGTCTTGCCCGATCCCGACGGCCCCATGATCGCGATGAAGTCGCCGGCCGGAATCTCGAGATCGAGATTGTGCAGGACTTCGACGACCTCCTTGCCCTTTTGATAGGACTTGCTGACGCCGGTCAAGGTGGCGAGAACCTCACTCATGGTCGAACTCCTCAGTTGATGGTGACGGCTTGCCCCTCGGACAGCGGGCCTTCCGACGTCCTGACGACCGTGTCCCCCGACACGAGTCCCGTTTGTACCAGTATCTGCGGCCGGTCGCGGGGGCCGCCGAGCGTGACCGTGCGCCGCTCCACCACGCCGTCGCGCATGATCCAGACGAAGTCACCCGATGCATCGGAACGCAATGCCGCGCCCGGGATCATGACGCCCTGGATCTCGCGCGTTTCGGCGACGGCCTCGTCGGCGCCGAGGAACGAGACCTTGACGCCCATGTCACGCAGGATGCGGTTGTCGCGTTCGAGAAAGCCGATGCGCACGCGCACCGTCGCTTTCTGGCGGTCGGCCGTCGGGATGATCGCGATGACCTCGGCGGGAATACGCCAGTCGGGATACGCATCGAGCACGGCCGACACCCGTTGGCCCGCCGTGACGCGCTGGATGTAAGCTTCGTTGACGTCGACCTCGATCTCGAGCGAATCGTTGTCGATGATCGTACAGATACCGGTTCGCGTGAACCCGCCGCCCGCCGAGATCGGCGAGATCATCTCGCCGGGCTGGGCGTTTTTCGTGACGACCATGCCCGCGAACGGCGCGCGGATCGTCATGTTGGACAATGCATCACGCGCGAGCAGCACGTTGCTCTCGGCCACGCGCACGTTTTCCTTGCCGGTTTCGAGCCGCGCGGCGAGTTCGTCGTACAGCGCCTCGGCGTTGTCGAGGCTGGAACGGCTCGTCAGCCCCCGCTCGGCGAGGTCCCGCTGGCGGTCGCGTTCCTGCCGCGCATTGCGCAATTGCGCCGAGATCTCGAGAAGCGCGGCGCGCGCCGAATCGGCCTGGGCGGCGGCCACGGCGAGTTGCGCCTGCTGCGTCGTGTCGTCGAGGCGGGCGACGACCTGGTCCTTCTCGACGCGCATGCCTTCCTCGACCAGGACCTCGAGCACCTTGCCCGTCACCTTGGAGGAGATGGTGGCCTGGCGGCGGGCGACGACGTAGCCCGAGGCGTCGAGGACACTGCTTGCCGCGGCGACCGACGGCGGCTTGCGGGCGACGTCGGTCTCGACGCGGATCGCGCGGCTGCCCGGACCGAATACGATCCAGGCGACGACCGCGAGGGCGACGACCGCGAGTACGGCGAAAGCCCACTTGCGGTTGCTGCCGGCAGGCGGCGGGGCGCTGCGATCGATCTTCAGCTGGTGGATGCTCTCCGACGGGTTGGCCATATACGGTCCTTTACGGGACTAGTCGACGGGCCGGTTCGGGAAGGTCTGCTCGAGCATGTACTCGGTCGCGGCGTCGACCACCTCGTCCGGGAGATCGGTCTTGCCGCCACGCGCGGGCATGTCGAAATAGCCTGTTTTGGCGTGCTCCATCAGTACGGCCTGCCAGAGACTCGAGCGGCTAGCCCAGTCCTGCGGTTCGCCTGCGCGCGGCGCGCCGAGCATGCCGGTCTCGTGGCAACCCGCGCAATGTTCGGTGTAAGCCGCTTGACCGTTGACAGCGGCTTGCGCCTCGTCGTCGGGCGCATCGCCCGCGTGCTGAGCGCAGGCGGTCAGCGCGAGTGCGGCGGCAAGCAGGAAGGCGGTCTGTCTCATCGTGTACCTCCGCACCCACTATGCTGGTCTTTGGCCCGGTTGCCAACAATACGCATTCCTGCCTATGAGGTCCGCGCGCGTCGAGTCGCGACTACCGGTTGTCCTGCAGGAACTCGCCGAGCAGCCGGAACTCGTCCTCGCGCCGGCTGCCCTTGCGCCAGGCGAGGCCGATCCTGCGGTAGCTGCGCTCGTCCATCGGCCAGAGCTTGACGCGCGTGTTCTTGAGGAGCGCCGAGCCGCGCGCCATCTCGGGCAGGAACGAGATGCCAAGGTCGGCGTCGACCATTTCGATCAGCGTTAAGAGGCTGCTCGCGCCGAAGCGCCGGACCTTCTCCGTATTGCGGATCTTGCACGCGGCCAGTGCGTGTTCGCGCAGGCAGTGGCCGTCCTCGAGAAGAAGGATGCTGTCGGTGTCGAGTCGATTGAAGCGATAGTGTTCGGGGTCCACGCGCGACGTGCCGTCGCGGCAGGCGAGGCAGAACGGATCGTCGAACAGCACCAGCTCCTCGACGCCGCGCAGCGACCACGGCAGCGCCAGCAGAAGGACGTCCAGCTCGCCGTCCATGAGGCGCCGGTAGATCCGGTCGGTCTGGTCCTCGGTCAGGAGCAGCTCGAGCTGCGGGTAACGTCGCCGCAGTTTCGGCAGCGTGCGCGGCAGCAGGAACGGGGCAATCGTCGGAATCACGCCGAGGCGTAACTCGCCCGTCAACGGCTCCGCCTGGCCGCGGGCGGTCTCGACGAGGCTGTCGACGTCGCGCAACACGAGACGCGCCTGCACGGCCACCTCCTGGCCCGTCGCGGTAATCGTCACGTTGCGGTTGGTGCGATCGACGAGCCGGGCGCCGAGGGATGTCTCGAGCTCGCGGATGGCGTTGCTGAAGGCCGACTGGGAGACGTAGCAGCGTTCGGCCGCGCGGCCGAAGTGCAGGGTTTCGGTCAGGGCCAGGAAATACTGGAGCTGTTTGAACGTGGGTTGTCGCATGATCTAAAAAATCGATTAACGTAATCTAATTAAACCATTTTATTTCTCCATTGGCGAGCCCTACACTACCCTCATCATAAACACGGAAGCCTTAGCCATGGAACTCAACACCGGGATCGAGCGCGCCGATCGAGAAGCGATCGCGGCTGGTCTGTCACGCTTGTTGGCCGACAGCTACACCCTGTATCTGAAGACGCACAACTACCACTGGAACGTCACGGGACCGCAGTTCAACACGTTGCACCAGATGTTCGAGACGCAGTACACGGAGCTCGCGGCGGCCGTGGACGAAATCGCCGAACGCATCCGGGCGCTGGATATACGCGCCCCGGGCTCGTACGCGGAATTCACGACGCTGACGTCGGTCGAAGAAGGCGACGGCACCGAGTCCGCCGAGGAGATGGTCCGGCAGCTCGCGGTCGGCCAGGAAACGGTCGTGCGTACGGCGCGCGAGGCCTTCCCGGCGGCGGATGCCGTACACGACGAACCGACAGCCGACCTGCTCACGCAGCGGATGCAGATTCACGAAAAGAACGCCTGGATGCTGCGCAGCATGCTGGCCTGATTCACCGACAATCAAACGAAGGAAACCATCATGTTCAACAATCTCGAAGGCAAGCATATCCCCGACGTGACGTTCCGCACGCGGCGCGATCACGAGTGGGTCGATCTGACCAGTGAGCAGATCTTCGCGGGCAAGGACGTCATCGTCTTTTCATTGCCGGGCGCATTCACGCCGACGTGTTCGTCGTCGCACGTGCCACGCTACAACCAGCTCGTGCCGCAATTCAAGGAGCAGGGCATCGACGAGGTGATCTGCGTTTCGGTCAACGACGCGTTCGTCATGAACGAGTGGCAGCGTTCCCAGAAAGCGGATCGCGTGACCTTCCTGCCCGACGGCAACGGCGAATTTTCCGAGAAGATGGGCCTCCTGGTCGGCAAGGACGACCTCGGCTTCGGCAAGCGCTCCTGGCGTTACTCGATGCTCGTACGTGACGGTGTCATCGAGAAGATGTTCATCGAGCCCGAAGAGCCGGGCGACCCGTTCCAGGTCTCGGACGCCGATACGATGCTCAAGTACCTGGCGCCGAACGGCGCGCTGCCGTATGACGTCACCGTGTTCACGCGCGACGGTTGCCCCTACTGCGTGCGTGCCAAGGGCCTGCTGAACGAGGCCGGCATCGAGTTCGAGGAACTCGTGCTGAACCGCGATTACACCGATCGAACGCTGCGCGCCGTCACGACCAACACGACGTACCCGCAGGTCTTCATCAACGGGCGCCTGGTCGGCGGCTCGGACGACCTTGCGAAGTGGCTCGCGGACCGCGACACGTCACGCGCGGCCTGACGTTCCCCCGCGCATAATCACTTCCCCTTGAGATTATGCGATCTGCGGCCGGGCGAATTTCATTCGCCCGGCCTTTTTTGAGGTCCGATTGTGGCTATTTAGCGACGCGCCCCGTCGTATACTGCGTTGCATGAACGACGTGGCCCGAATCGACGACGCCATTTTCGAACGTGCGCGGCTCTCCCGAGACACGCGTTTCGACGGCCGCTTCTATGTCGGCGTGAAGACGACCGGCATCTACTGTCGACCGATCTGTCCCGCGAATCCGCCGAAAAGTGAGAACATCGAGTTCTTCCCGACGGCGGCGGCCGCGAGCGAGGCCGGGTTCCGGCCATGCCTGCGTTGCCGGCCCGAGTGTGCGCCGGGTACGCCGGCCTGGGCGGGAACGTCGACCACGGTGGAGCGCGGCTTGCGCCTGATCGCCGAAGGGGCGCTCGAGGACGGCGATGTCGAGCATCTCGCTGAGCGCCTCGGCGTCACGAGCAGGCACCTGCGCCGCCTGTTTACGAAACATCTCGGTGCCAGTCCGCTGGCCGTTGCGCACACGCAGCGACTGCACTTCGCAAAACGCCTCATCGACGAAACGTCGCTGTCGATGAAAGATATCTCCGTGGCCTCGGGTTACGGCAGCGTGCGGCGCTTCAACGACACGTTCCGCAGGACCTACGGGCGCACGCCGCGCGAGCTGCGGCAGACGGCCGGTGTGGCG
>JBFJQO010000172.1:0-5685 GCA_041616535.1 Woeseiaceae bacterium
CAGCAATTGTGAAACTCGTTCCTGAGACGCAGCACGAAGCGCGATTCGGCAGGCTCATCGAGATCCATTTTCGAACGCGCGGCATCGAACGCGACGTCGATGTCCGGGTCGGCGAAGTACGGCTGAATCGCGTTCGCGGCCTCCGAACTGTGGCAGTTGGAGCAGTACAGTGCGAGCACGGGCTGGTAGACGAGTGCGTCGAACGACGGCGGCCCGAACGGATCGGCCGGGAAGTTCTTGCTCGCGCCCGGGTCGTTCGGCTCGGGCGGCGTGAGCACGACCTGGCGGCCGCCACCCGCCGCTTCTCCGACCCAGTTCTCGATCCAGGTCGTCATGATCTCGCCGCAGACGTTCGAGTCGGCGATCCAGCACATGTGGCCGCCGCTGACCTGCGCGACGATCGGCGACAGGGCCGGCTGTTCTGCGTCGATGAGCGGGACGGCGTCGTCGTAGGCGAGGTTGACGTTGTCGTTGCGGGCGAACGTCGGCGTCTGGCCGACCGCTTCGTTGTGGCAGTTGCCGCAGCGATCGCTGGTCCTGGTTTTCGACCAGAATTCCTGCTGGAACTTCAGTACCTCGCCGTCGCGGGCAACCGGGCCCGTGTACGGATTCGTGCCCGTGTCACCGCCGCCCTGCGGCGGCGGCAGCTCGGTCGTCGGCGCGCCGCCGCCGCACGCCGTCGCGAGCGATCCCAGAATGGAGATGAATAACAGTCGCCTCGCGTCCATCATGGTCCCGTCTCCCTACTCGCCCATGCAGTGGACGGCCACGTCCGCGAATACCTGCTTCATGCGGAAATTCGAGCTGCGGAACGTGTCGGTGATATTGTCGACGGCGTCCCGGTCGGACTGGTTTTCCGCATCGCGCAGGCAAACGGTGCGAAACGCTTTCCTGACCTGGCAGGCCGCGAACGCGTAGCTGTTGCCGATTTCCTCGCCCAGGAGTTTCGCCCCGCGGCCTTCGCCGGGACGGCCGGGGTCGAAGCCGAGGTAGGAATTCTGACCGCTGCGCCAATAGTTCTCCCAGTGATCGTCCACGGTGCGAAATCCCGGCGGAAAATTCAGGTCGTTGTTGAAATACTTCGGCTGTACGACGCCGGGGGTGTAGTCGAGCGCACCCGAGGTCTCGTCGAAGTCGTAATAGGCGAATGCGCCTGCCATCGGATCCATGCCGGTATGGCAGCCGACGCAGTTGTTCAGGAACAGCCGGCTGTCGCCTCCGGGGCTGCGGCTCACGTCCTGGCGGATGCGATCGGTAGGCAGGCTCGTATCGTGCATCTGCTCCATGTCGTTGCACATGTGATTCATCAACGTGAAACGAAACATGGCGCGGTTCGTCCCGGCGATGAAGAATGCTTCGGCCGCCGCGCGCGACGTCATGACGCCAGCGGTTGCCGCCGGGGGCAGGTTGTTGATCGACGATTGCGGGACCTGTTCGAGCTCGTCGCGCAGGTTGACGTTGTTCGCCTCGAGCTGCTCGTAGTGCAGGTTATCGTTCGCCGACGGTGCTGCAGGCACCACGCCCGCACGACCGACGTAGGTAATGTTTGCCGATAGCAGGGTGTTGAACGCGACGGAATCGGAGTCGCGGACAAACCCGATGACGGTCGCGATATAGTCGTTGAGGGGCACGAATTGCGACTGTTCGCGATTCGTCCACGGTGCGGCGAAATTCTTCAGCGTGACGTTGTAGAAATTAACGTCGTCCATCGCGATGTGGGCCGCGGCGGCAGGGTCGCCGCCCTGTACGGCCGCTTCCATCTGCGCCAGCACGGCATCGGTCGGCGGGACTCCGGCGAGCCGGTCGTGTATGCGTTTCGCCTGCTCGCGCGGGCCCGCCGCGGCGGGCGTCGCGAAAAATATCGACAGTGTTACGGCCGCCAGCAAGGCGGCGGATACGATGCGCATAAGCGCTGCGCAAGGGAAAGACGTCCCTGTGTTCTCACGCATAAAGCTTCTCTTGCGAACTGTTACCATTCGTCGTGCACGGCCGCATTACGTGTCCATGTAATGTGCCGGCCGCGCCGCGAAACCCTCAACACTGCCAGAACCACCTGCATATCGCCGTGAATGCACTCACAGTCCTTGCGTGGCGCAGTGCTTCGGGCCTGCCCGACAAAGGCGAAGCAATTGCTGTGCCATTCCCCGGGCGCGACACGATTTGTGTCAATAAAAGTATTATTTTCAATAAATTGGCATCGTTCGAACGGACGGTGAAATGGCCGCGATATGTCAAGCACTTGTCGGCGCATGCAAACAGCCGCGGTGGAGCAATGGCCTAACACACTGTTTCGCCGCGGCTTCGTGACTGTCGCCGCGGGCAGACAGCAGCCGTGCTCGCGGACACGTGCCTGCCGAAATCGAGCTCGAATTTAAGCGCGCGGGGAGGCGCGGAATCGTGCCGGCGAAGTAACAAAAAGGCGCGAAGCCGTGCGGCGGCTTTTTGTTGCGACGCCTGTAGCGAAGACGCAGAACGCCGGCGACGGGATGTCACTCGTCGCGTTTTGCCGGGGCGAACTCACACGATGCGAATTTGACATTGCGTACTGTCTGGTTTTTCCCACATTACATCGAGCGCCAGACGGCTCGTATACTTTGCGCGCAACGACGTCCTCGCGAGCCGTCGCAAGCCTTCGGAAGCCGTCGCGAATGCTCTTTCACACGGATCATGCAGGGCGCGGCGGTTAGCGGGGATTGTGATCGCGTTAACGGCATGGCGCGCCGCACGCGGTCATTATGACCGATTGAGTCGACCGGGAGATCGCGTGCCCGGTCGACGGCGCGTTCGAAACCGCCGCACCGTACCAGGCCTACGCCAGATCACGGAACCGATCGCAAGCGCCAGTTCGAGTCGAGGCTTGATTATGAACAGGCAATGGACATGCAAAGCGGCAATCGTGCCGTCCCGCGCAGCGAATCTCGCTGCGCTGCTGCTCGTCTCTGCAGCGCTGAGCGCATGCGACGGCGCAAACCAGGGCGTGCAGATCGGCGACGGTCAGCAACCGGATCCCGTCATCGTCGACTTTCCGATTGCGTATGTGAAGACTCCCGTGCCGACCAACGCCAGCGGCGAGTTCCAGCATACGGACCTGCGCCAGCAGATTACCTTCGACGTCGGCGGCAATCTCTTCTACCGGGAGCGTGCATCGACGATCGCGACCGACGTGAATATCACGGAGCGCGAGATCGGCGACATGGGCGCCGTGCGGGACGTCGAAATCGCGTACGACGGCAGTCGCATCCTGTTTGCAATGCGCGGGCCGTTCGACCCGAACCTCAACGACGACGATCAGCCGACCTGGAACCTCTGGGAGTACGTCTTCGAAACCGACGAACTGCGGCGCATCATCGCATCCGACCTGACCGCCGAGATCGGCCACGACATCATGCCGAAGTACCTCCCCGACGGGCGCATCGTCTTTGCGTCTACGCGGCAAACGCGATCGCAGGCGATCCTGCTCGACGAGGGTAAGCCCGGATTCGCCGCGCTGGACGAGGATCGCAACGAGTTCGCGTTCAACCTGCACGTGATCGGCGAGGACGGCACCGGTATCGAGCAGGTCAGTTTCAACCAGAGCCACGACATCGACCCCGCGGTGCTCGCGGACGGCACGGTCGTGTTCAGCCGCTGGGACAACGCCGGCCTGCAGAACAACGAGATCAACCTGTATCGCATGAACCCGGACGGCTCGAGCCTCGAATTGCTGTACGGCACGGAGTCACACGACACCGGCATGAGCGGCGATACGATCCAGTTCATGCAGCCGCGGCAGGCCGAAGACGGACGGATTTTCTCCCTCATACGGCCGTTCACCGATACCGAGGGCGGCGGCGAGATCGTAGCGATCGACACGCCGCAATACGTCGAGAACACCCAGCCGCTGGCGCCGAATATCGGCATCCTCACGGGACCGGCACAGCAGGATGCGACCGTCAACGAGGTCCTGACGGAAGCGGACGTGCCGTCGCCCGGCGGCCGCTACTTCTCGGTCTTCCCGATCCAGGACGGCTCGACCCGCCTGCTCGTGAGCTGGAGCCAGTGCCGCCTCGTCGAGCACGGCGTCGATCGGGACCCAGAAACCCCGGAACTCGAACCCGTCATCGTGCCGTGCACGGCCGAGCGGCTCGCCAACACCGCGGATCCGGCCAGCCAGGAGCCGCCGGCACCGGGTTCGTTCGTCGTTGCGCCGCCGCTGTACGGCATATGGATTTACGATCCGCGCGACGAGACGCAGCTGCCGATCGTGACGGGCGAGGAAGGCTTCATGTTTACCGAAGTCGTCGCGGCCGACCCGCGCCCGACACCGCCCGTCGTCTTCGACGGCAGTGCGAGTTTTGCATTCGACGAAACGCTGGCCGACAGGGGCGAGGCCGTGCTGAATATTCGCAGCGTCTACGATTTCGACGGCAGCGCCGCGGCCGACATCGGAACCGTTGCAGACCCGACGCGGACACCGGCAGCGGACCGCCCGGCACGATTCCTGAGAATCGAAAAAGCGGTTTCCCTCCCGGACGACGAGGTGCGCGACTTCGACAACACGGCATTCGGCGTGACGCCGAGGTTCGGCATGAAGGAAATCGTAGCGTACGCCATGATCGAGCCGGATGGTTCCGTCATGACAAGAATCCCGGCCAGTACCGCGCTCATGGTCAGCGTGCTCGACGCAAACGGCAAGCGCATCACGACGCGCCACGACAACTGGATCACGGCCGCGCCGGGCGAGGAGCTCACGTGCAATGGCTGTCATGTCGCGGACAGCGGTGTATCGCACGGTCGTCGCGGCGCTTTCGACAGTGCCTGGCCGGGCGCGAGCACGGCGGGCGTTGCGTTTCCGGGCACCGACGCGCAGTGGTATGCAGGGGACGTCGGAGACACGATGGCGGAGGCACGCATGCGGATCACGTGTGCAAACGACGGCTGCTCGTCCATCGAGCCGTCGATGGACGTGATCTACCGCGACGTCTGGACGGACCCGGACGATCGCGAGCCGGACCCGGACATCGATTACCTGTACGCGCGGCTCGACACGCCGATGCCCGTGCCGGCGGCCTGCCTGTCCGACTGGCAGGCGCACTGTCGTGCCGTGATCAATTACGAGATGCATATCCACCCGCTGTGGAGCCAGCCGCGCCTCGTCTTCGACGAATCCGTGGAGCCGCCGGTGCCCGTGCTGGATGAAAACGGTATGCAGGTGAACGACAACTGCCTCAATTGTCACACACCGGTCGACCCCGACGACGGCGTCACGGCGCAGGTACCCGCCGGACAGCTCGACCTTTCGGACGGCCCGTCGCCGCAGCAGGCGGACCATTTCCATGCCTATCGTGAACTCATACTTACTGACAACCTGCAGGAGGTGGTCAACGGAGAGCTCGTGGATGCCATGCAACAGGTTGGCGTCGACGACGACGGCAACCCGATCTTCGACGTGATCCCGATTCCTCCGCCGGCGCGCCTCGGCAGCGCGCGCGCGTCCGGCGACTTTTTCGACCGCTTCGAAGACCCGAACGATTCTCACTTCAACATCTTGTCGCCCTCGGAGAGACGCCTGATCGCGGAATGGTTGGATGTCGGCGCCCAGTACTACAATAATCCCTTCGACGCGCCGGCCGATTAGGTCCGCGTGCATCGGCGTGCTGGCGGCGCTCGCGCTCCAGCTGCATCCGGCGGAACCGGTCCGGGCGG
>JBFJQO010000173.1:0-5672 GCA_041616535.1 Woeseiaceae bacterium
GATTGCGCTATGATTCGCGGTCGCTCCGCCGCATGCGCAAAGAGGAAAAGAGATGCGAGAGATGCTCAAGTTTTACATCGACGGCGAATGGGTGGACCCGGTCGCGCCCAATCCGTCCGACGTCATCAATCCGGCCACCGAGGAAGTCTGCGGACGCATCAGCCTGGGCTCGAAGGCGGACGTCGACAAGGCCGTCGCCGCGGCGAACCGCGCGGCGCCGTCCTACGCGCAGACGAGCCGCGAGGAACGCATCGCCCTGTTGGAAAAACTGCTCGAAATCTTCGAGCGGCGCAACGACGAAGTCGCAACCGTGATCATGGAAGAGATGGGCGCGCCCTGGAAACTCGCGAAATTCGCGCAGGCGCCGAGCGGCTCGCAGCACATCAAGGCGGCGCTCGATGTCCTGAAGGACTTCAAGTTCGAGGAATTCCACGACACGACGATGATCGTCAGGGAACCGATAGGCCCCTGCGCGCTGATCACGCCCTGGAACTGGCCGATGAGCCAGATCGCCGTCAAGGTCGCGCCGGCGCTCGCGGCCGGCTGCACCATGGTGTTGAAACCGAGCGAGATCGCGCCGTTCGACGCGATGCTGTTCGCCGAGATGATCGACGAAGCCGGCGTCCCCGCCGGCGTCTTCAACCTGGTGAACGGTGACGGTCCGACCGTGGGCGTCGCGCTGGCCAGCCATCCGGACATCGCGATGGTGTCGTTCACGGGATCGACGCGCGCCGGCATTGCCGTGGCCCAGAATGCCGCCCCGACTGTCAAGCGCGTCGCGCAGGAACTCGGCGGCAAGTCGGCCAACGTCATCCTGGACGACGCGGATTTCGAGAAGGCGGTCGCGCGCGGTGCGAGCGGCTGTTTCGAGAACTCGGGTCAGTCCTGTGACGCGCCGAGCCGCATGCTCGTGCCGAAGGCGCGGCTCGAAGAGGCAGCCGCCATCGCGGCGAAGCGTGCGGAGTCGACCAAGGCCGGCGATCCGCTGGCGGAAGACACGCGCATCGGCCCGGTCGTATCGGAAGCGCAATGGCGGAAGATCCAGGGATTGATACAGAAAGGCATCGACGAGGGCGCGACGCTGGTCGCCGGTGGCCTGGGCCGGCCGGAGGGCCTTACCAGGGGCTACTACGTCAAGCCGACGGTATTCTCGAATGTCAGTAACGACATGACGATCGCGCGCGAGGAGATCTTCGGCCCGGTCCTGTCGATCATTCCCTACGAAGACGAGGACGACGCCGTACGTATCGCGAACGACACCAATTACGGCCTTTCGGGTTACGTCTCCTCGGGCGACCTCGAGCGCGCCCGCAGGATCGCCTCGAGACTACGAACCGGCATGGTGCATATCAATAATGCGCCGCTCGATTCCTTCGCGCCTTTCGGCGGCTACAAGCAATCGGGCAATGGCCGCGAATGGGGCACGCACGGCATGGAGGAATTTCTCGAACTGAAGTCGGTCTACGGCTACAAGGCGGCGAGCTGAGCGGTCGCCTCGGGGAAAGTCAAGGATAGTTGCAGTTGCGATCGCAGGGCTGGTCGCGTCTGCCCGCCGAACCCATGATCAGAAATCGCATGACTACCATCAGTTTCCGAGGGATCGCACTGGCCTTGTTGCTGGTTGTCGCGATCGCGGCGACCGGCTGCTCCGAGAGCGCGAGGCCACAGGCGACGGGCAAGGGTCGCATCCGCGGCATCAATGCCATCGCAACGACACCGGACATCAATTTCTCGATCGAGGAGCGGCTGCTCGGCACGGTGGGTTACAAGACATCCACCACATTCAATAGCTTCGACGACCTGACCTACAACTTCAATTTCGACCTGTTCCTGCCGACGGCACTCCAAGCGGACCGGATCGCCACGCAGTTCCTCGACGTCATCGCCGACACCGAATACACGGTGGTCCTGACGGGCAGCAATATCGCCGCTGCTGCCACCGTGGTGTGGGAAAATTCACTTCAAGAGTGGACGGGATCAGAAACCGTTTTCGAAGTGATGTTCGCCCATGCCGCATCACAGATCGGCGGCCTGGACGTCTATTTCGCGCCGCTTGGAACCGTGCCGGTGCTCGGTCAGGCGATCGGTTCGCTGGCATTCGGCGAGCGCCTGCCGCTCACGGAATTCGCAGAAGACGCGGGCGGATACGAGCTCATACTCACCGCGCCAGGCGATCCGGCGACGATCGTCTTTCAGTCGGCTCCGGTCGGACCGCTCGCCCAGACGCGAATTACGTATGCGATATTCGATCCCGACCCGACGCTCCCGGGTAACCTCGGTGTCAACCGCATCAACGACGGCGGCGCATCGACGCGGATTGCAGACGCCAACTTCCCGTCGCAGGCCCGTGCCTTGCACGCTGCTCTCGGCACGGCGAACTTCGACGGCTACCTCGACAGCGACTTCACCAACGTCGTTTTCTCCGACATCCCCTACCTCGGGCTGTCGCCTTTCGCCGATGCCGCGACCGGGTTACAGCTGCTGACGGTGACGCCGGTCGGCAATCCGGGCGCGACGATTCACGAAGGCGAATTCAACCTGTCGGCCGCATCGCGGAGCACGATCGCACTCGTCGGCCAGCCGGGTGCGCTGAGTTACTTCGCGCTGCCCGATAACGCTCGGCCCGTGGAGACCTTTCCCCTCGTGCGGATACTGAATGTGGCTTTCAATCCGGCTGCCACCCTCGACATCTATGTCGAAGATCCCGGGACGCCTATCGATGACGAGTCGCTGCCGCGTTTCATCGGGGTCCCGGCACTGGCATCCACCGGTTATCAGAGCGTGACCGGGGGCATGCAGGAATTGACCATCACCTTGCGCGCCGAGAAGACGCCGATCGCCGCACCCGTGATCATCGATGTCGCGAACGGCGACCGGGTCGACATGGTCATCGTCGATACCGTGGATCCCGCCGCGGTTGAACTCGTCGTCTTCGAATTCCGGCCGGCACCCTGACTCAGGCCAGGCCCATGAGGGCCGATTCGATTTCCTCGCGCGACATCGCATCGAACGGCAGCTCGAGCAGCTTGCGCACGCGCGCGTCGAGTTCCCGGTAGGCACTCTCGAAGGCTTCGCTGATCGCGTCCGGGGAACCGGTGACCCGTGCCGGATCGGCGATGCTCCAGTGTGCCGTCAGCGGGCGACCCGGCCACGCCGGGCAGGTTTCCCCGGCCGCGTCGTCGCAGACCGTGATGACGACGTCGACTGCCTGCGCGTTTTCTCCGGCGAACACGTCCCAGGATTTGCTCGCGAGGCCGCGTGAGCGCAAGCCATGCTTTTCGAGCGTTTTCAACGCCGCGGGATGGACCCTACCCACGGGGTGGCTGCCCGCGCTGCACGCAGTGAACCTGTTGCCGCCGAGTGTCGAGAGAATCGCCTCGGCGATGATGCTGCGCGCCGAGTTCCCGGTACACAGAAACAGCACCTTGCGCCCGGTCAAGCAGCGTCCCTCGTCATACGCAGCACGCGGTTCGTGACTCGCTGCCGCAGCAGGTGGTGGCGCTGTTCGCCGGTTTTCGAACATCGCGCAATCGATCGTCGCCGTAGGTCGTGATCTCGCCGTGGGTCACGAAGGTCTCCCACGCGACGTCGTCCGGATCGCGCACCCAGGTCTTGGTCGAGGTCGCGTAACAGCAGCGCGCGTTCGCCTCGTCGACGGTTTGCGCCTTTGCCTGCTCGAACCGCGACTGGATCTCTGCGAGCTCGTCCAGGGTCTCCAGCTGCAGGCCCATATGGCTGATGCCGTGCTGCCGTGAGCTGCTGGTGCTGATCGAGAAATTGATGCGCGGGTCCTCGAGCATCCATTTCGCATAATCGTTCTTCAGGACCGTCGGCTCGGCGCCGAACAGGGTTGAGTAGAACTTGGTCGACCGACCCAGGTCGGCGACGGCCACGCTGACGTGAAATCTCTTCATCATCGAGTCCTCATGTTCATTAAGAATCAGGCATTGACCGCCAGCGCCTCGACCACCGGCCGGCAGACTTCGCGCTTGCCCGCGCAACAGTCCTCCATGAGAAACAGCACGAGCGCCCCGACGGTGTCGTAGTTGGCGCGATAGCGGATGCTGCGACCCTCGCGACGGGTGGACACCAGATTTGCCTGGTCGAGGAGCTTCAGGTGGCTCGACATCGTGTTCTGGCGCGAGCCCAGCGCCTCGGCGATCTCGCCGGCCGCCAGGCCGTCGGGCCCTGCCTGCACCAGCAGGCGAAAGGCCCACAGACGGGTTTCGTGAGAGAGCGCCGAGAGCGCCTCGAGAGCCGTTTCAACATCCATATATCGAGATTACTCGATATATTGGAAATTATCAATGGCGGCGCGCATCGCCTCCGGCGGCATCATGCGGCGCCAGATGCCGCCGGTATCGCGGTCGAACACGAGATCACCGCTCGCCCTGACGACATGCCAGCTCTGCGCAATGAGCTCGCCGTCGAGCTGGCCGGCCGCCCAGCCTGCGTAACCGAGGAAATACCTGAGTTCGCTGGCATCGACGGCGCCCGCGGGCATTCGTATGTCCGGCGGCACGAGATACACCTCGTCGACGAGGTGCACGGCACCGCGCGGCGGATCTTCCGTGCGGAGCAGTGCGCGCACGCTCGTGATCTGCACCGGCCCGCCCCAGTAGAGCGTGCCCTCGTAGTTTTCGATGCCATCGAGACCCGGCAGGATGTCTGCGGGTTTCGCCTGCATCGGCCGGTTCATGACCAGGCCCTGCGCGCCGCGGGCGTCGTAATGCAACAGCAGGACCACGGTTTCGCGGAAAAACGGGCCGCGTACCTCATTGGTCGCCACCAGGAACATGCCGGCTGCCGGGCGCTCTGCGGTCACGATCGCCGGCGCCAGCAGGCTCAGGGTGAGCGCGACAAGGGCTGCGCGTGGCGCCTTCGCGGTGTGCAAAGTGTAGCGGCAGGCAGGCATGATGACCCGACTGACTATAACGGAAAACGTTTTTTCAAGGGATCAGGAGGCGATCGCTTTCTCGACGTAAGACGCGCGGTCGTTGGCGGCTTCCTCTACGCTGATCTCCTTGACGGCATACATCGCGCGGTCCGCTACGCTCACAAGTTGCCACAGCTCGTCGCCATGGTGCGGCATCAGGGCAATCCCGACGCTCGCCGCGCATTCGATCTCCTGACCCTGGATGATGTACGCCTGGCAGGCCGTCTCGACGAGGCGCTCGGCCACCCGTTTTGCGTCCTCGACCGCCACATCCGGCAGGACGATCACGAATTCGTCGCCACCCAGGCGCGCGAGGATGTCCTCTGGCCGCAGGCAGAATTCGAGGCGGTGGCCGAATGCCTTCAGCAGCGCATCGCCTGCATGGTGGCCGAATCGGTCATTGATCGTCTTGAAGTTATTGAGGTCGAGATAGATGACGGCGCCGGTCTCGTAACGACTCAGCGTGGCGTTCGCCTCTTTTTCGAAGCCGCGCCGGTTGAGGACGCCGGTCAGCGGGTCCCGCAATGCATCGGCAAGCGCGCGGGTCTCGTTGCGCTTCCTTTGCGTGATGTCGATCAGCGTTACCGAAAAGTCGCGCCCCACCGGCTCGGCGATGATGCGCAGCCAGATCTCGCCCTCGGTTGTGTCGATCGCGATCTCATAGGCGACGGTGCGCCGCGTGTTGTCTCTGCTGTCGAAGGTTTCTCGCAGCCGTTCCGGCTGCAGCAGCTGCAAC
>JBFJQO010000174.1:0-5665 GCA_041616535.1 Woeseiaceae bacterium
ATCGGCCGAGCGAACGATACGCAAGTGGATGCGCAATCTCGCGCTGCCGCCGTTCGCATCGGACGCGAGGCTCGTCGATGCCGTTCGCGACGGGACCTGCGAGTTCGGTATTGTCACGGCGAACATCAACCTCGGGACGTTGGCCCGGTTCTGGCCGGCGACGGAACCCGGTTCATTTCACATCGACGGCATCGGCGTCGCGCGCCATGCAACCGATCCGGACGCCGCGCAACGTTTCGTAGCGTGGATCGCGAGCAAACGGGGCGCGCGCGTCGACGCCGACGTCGAATACCTTCACGCCGCCGTCGCGGGCTGGCGCGACGAGGAGGCCCGCCTGCTGGCCGAGCGCGCCGGCTACCGGTAACGCTCGGCGCGGATCCGGCTCATCAACACGAGAAACAGCGGCACGCCGATCGCCGCTGTGAGCGCGCCGACGGGCAGCTGCCGTGGCGCGACGACGGTGCGCGCGAGCGTGTCCGCGACGACCAGCAGGGCACCACCCGCGAGCGCCGATGCCGGCAGCACGATGCGATGGTCGGAGCCCGCGACCAGGCGGACGAGGTGGGGCACGACGAGCCCGATGAAGCCGATCACGCCGACGGTCGTCACGGCCAGGGCCGTCGCGAGAGCAGCCGCGGCGAAGATCAGGTAGCGGAACGACCGGACGGGCAGCCCGACGATGGCTGCCTGCAGCTCGCCGCGCGCGAGCACGTTGAGGTGCCTTGCCGCGAGCGAGCCCGCGACGACCAGCAATGCGAGCAGCCACAGGCAACGTGCCGGGTCGAATGCGAAGCTGAGATCCCCCATGAGCCAGAACAGCATGCCGCGCAGGTTCTGGTCGGGACTCAGGGCGAGCAACATTGTGGTTGCGGCACTGAAGCCCGAGGCGAGCACGACACCGGTCAGCAACAGGCGCGCTGGCGTCCAGCTCCCGGTGCCCCTGGCGATGGCAAACACGAGCAGCGTGGCTGCCATGGCGCCGCCGAACGCCGCAATATCGATCACGACACTACCCATGCCGACGCTCATCGCCAGGAGTGCCGCGACGGCCGCGCCCCCCGAGGAGCCGAGGATGTAGGGCTCGGCGAGGGGATTGCGCAACAGCACCTGCATCAGGACGCCGGCGACCGCGAGCAGTCCGCCGACGGCGAAGGCGGTCAGTGCGCGCGGCAGTCGCAGTTCATTGACCAGCAAGCGCACCTGCTCGGACGCCCCGCCGCGCAATGCCCGCCAGGCGTCCCCGGGGCCGATATCGGCGCTGCCCAGCGCGAGCGCCATCGCGAACGCAGCGCCGACGATGACGAGCAACACGGCGAGCACGGCGACGTAGCGGCCAGTGATCAATGACAAACTCCTGGGGCGGGCGGCGACGGATAGTGTAAAGTAATCGGCAGATAGAGTTTCATTACGGTTGCAATGAGCAACGATTGGATTGACGACGAAGGCTTCCGGGCAAACGTCGGCATCATCCTCGCCAACGCCGACAACAAGTTGTTACTCGGCGGACGCGTGGGTGCGAAGGGCTGGCAGTTTCCCCAGGGCGGCATGCTGCGCGGCGAGAAGCCCGAGGCGGCCATGTTCCGGGAGCTTAACGAGGAGGTCGGGCTCGAGCCCGGCGACGTCGACGTGCTCGGCATGACGCAGGACTGGCTGCGCTATCGCCTGCCGGACCGGTACGTGCGCAAGCATTCGACGCCGCTGTGCGTCGGCCAGAAACAGCGCTGGTTCATCCTGCGGCTGACGGCGTCCGAGGACCGCGTGCGTTTCGACCTGGCCGACAAACCAGAATTTGACCGGGCGCGATGGGTGCCGTTCTGGCGGCCCGTCAACGAGGTCATCTACTTCAAGCGCCGCGTCTATGCGCGTGCGTTGTACGAACTCGGCCCCTATGTGCATCCCGACGGCCTGCCGAAGCGGCCGCGCTGGTGGCCGAAGCGCTGGCGGGCCGTCTTCGACAAGGACATCGCCCGGGCCGAAAAAGCGGCCGCGAATGCCTCAAATCCGTGACCTGGCGCATTTCTTTGGCCATGATGCGCAAGTAACATAACGTTTTTACTTAATCGCGAAGACCAACGTGGCAGCGAATCGACATCTGCAGACGCACAGCGTGGGCCGGGCCTGGCTGGTCCGGGGTTTTCTGGCGCTGCTCGCCGTCGTCACGGCTTATCTCGTGTTCGAATACGGACGCATCAGCGCAGGCTACGACATTGTCGATGCGGCTGACGAACGGGCCGCGCTCGAACAGCACATCGATGATCTCAACGACGAGATCACCGAGCTCGAGCAGGAGGTCGCGTTGCTCGAGACGCATCGCGAGATCGATCGCGAGGCGTACAGGGAAGTCGAGGCGAGCCTGATCAGCCTGCAGGCCAAGATCCAGGAACAACAGGATGCAATTGCGTTCTATCGCGGCATCGTCTCGCCGGCGGATGGCAAACCCGGCTTGCGCGTGCAGGACCTCAAGCTGACGCGCGGCGCCGCAGAACGCGAGTTCAACCTGCGTCTGGTGCTCGTGCAGGCGATGAAGCACGACCGCAAGGTGTCCGGCGACGTCGCCCTGACGGTGGAGGGGAGCGAGCGCGGCGAAGCGAAGACCTACGCCCTGACGGAACTGTTGCCCCCCGAGGCGGAAAAGGCCTGGCCGTTTTCGTTCCGCTACTTCCAGGATTTCGACCGGCAGCTCGTGTTGCCGGATGGCTTCACGCCCGAGCGTATCCATGTCGAGGTGCGTTCGAAGACCCGCTCGATTTCGAGCATTGCAGAGAGTTTCGCCTGGGCGACCAGCCAGGGATAGGGCCGGCAGGCCGTTCACGGGAGAACCAGATGTTCGGAAAGAAAAAGCAAAATGCGATAAACCGCGTTGAGACGCTCGTCGGCCCTAACAGCAAGGTTAGCGGCGACCTTCATTTCATGGGCGGCTGCCACATCGACGGCACCGTCAACGGCAACGTGACGGCAGACCCCGACACCGATTCCGCGCTGTCCATCAGTGACATCGGATCGGTCGACGGCGGTGTTACGGTACCTTATGTCGTACTGAACGGCATCGTCAAAGGCGATGTTTTCGCCAGCCAGCGCGTGGAACTCGGGCCGACCGCGCGGGTCATTGGCAATGTGTACTACAATCTGATTGAAATGGCGATCGGCGCCGAAATCAACGGCAAGCTCGTGCACCAGCCCGAGGGTCAGGTACCGTTGCTCGAGCAGACCCATCGGATCGACGAAGCGGCGGCGGCCAACGAGTAGGCGTTCGCCCGGGATGAGAAAATTATGGTTACAGAAGTAACGAGTGCGCCGCAGGCGCCCGTCGGGATCGTGTTTACGGATGCGGCGGCACACAAGGTCGGCGAACTCATCGCCGAAGAAGACAACCCGAACCTGAAGCTGCGAGTGTTTATTTCCGGCGGCGGCTGCTCGGGATTCCAGTACGGGTTCACGTTCGACGAGGACGTCGAGGTCGGTGACAGCCGGGTGGAGAACCAGGGCGTGACGCTCCTGGTCGACCCGATGAGCGTGCAATACCTCATGGGTGCCGAGATCGATTACAAGGAAGACCTGCAGGGTGCGCAGTTCATCATCCGGAATCCGAATGCACAGACCACCTGCGGCTGCGGACAGTCCTTCACCGTCTGAGACCGCTTCCTCCCAGCCGGAGATCATCGCGGCCGTCGATCTCGGCTCGAACAGTTTTCACATGATCGTCGGCGAGCTGCGCCACGGGCAGCTTGCTATCCTCGATCGCATCCGCGAGACCGTGCGGCTCGCCGAAGGTCTCTCCGCCAAGGGCGACATCTCTCCCGACGCGCGGCAACGTGCGCTGGATTGCCTGTCCCGCTTCGGGGAACGACTGCGCGACATGCACGCGGGCAGCGTGCGCGCGGCGGGCACGAGCACGATCCGCCGCGCAAGAGAGGACTCAAGCTTCATGGCGGAGGCCGAGGCGGCGCTCGGCCACCCGATCGAAATCGTCTCGGGCCTCGAGGAGGCGCGCCTCATCTACAACGGCGTGACCCACAGCTTGCCGCCGACGGACGGATTCAGGCTCGTCATGGACATCGGCGGCGGCAGCACCGAATTGATCCTCGGCCAGGGGCCGCAGCCGCGCGCGCTCGAGAGCCTGCACATGGGCTGCGTGTCGATGACCGAGCGCTTCTTCCCAGGCGGCGAGATCACACCTGCCGGCTTCAACAAGGCGCGCATGGCCGCGCAGCTCGAACTGCGTCCGGTCAAGGCGTTTTTCCGCGGCACGGACGGCGTCGAAGCCATCGGGACGTCGGGCACGATCCGTGCGACCGAGGCCGTGGCCCGTGAGCTCAGGATTACCGAGGAAGGCCTGACGCTCGACGTGTGCGAGCAGCTCATCGGGAAAGTCCTTGAGTTCGACAACGTGGATGCGCTGGTGCTGAATGGCCTGTCCGAACGCCGCGCGCAGGTCTGGCCCGGCGGACTGTCGATCCTCAGCGAGTTGCTGCACGTCCTGAACATCGAACACTTGCACGTTTCGGACGGCGCGCTGCGCGAAGGGCTGTTGTATGACCTGCTCGGTCGCCTGCAGCACGAAGACGCGCGCGAACGGACGGTGCGCGCAATGACGTCGCGCTACCAGGTGGACGAGCAGCAGGCCGGGCGCGTCGCCGGGACGGCGGCCGCGCTGTACCAGCAGTGCAAGGCGGACTGGGGCTTCTCGAGCCAGATCGCGGGCAACGTGCTCGACTGGGCGGCCCGCCTGCACGAGATCGGACTCGATATTTCCCACGACGGCTACCAGCGCCATGGCGCCTACATCGCGGAAAACGCCGACATGCCGGGCTTCCCGAGAGCCGAGCAGCGCTTTCTCGCCGTGCTTATCGGCAATCACCGCCACGCCATCGGCAGGGCGGCGGTCCGCGTCCTGCCGAAGTCGTGGCAGGAGGGGGCGCTGCGTCTGCTCATCATCCTGCGTCTCGCGGTGTTGCTGAATCGCAGCCGCAATGTGGCCGCGATGCCGCCGGTCGGTCTCGAGGTCGGCCGGCGCAAATTGTCACTGCACTTCGACGCAGACTGGCTGGCCGCGAACCCCCTGACCGTCGCCGACCTCGAGCGCGAGCAGGAATTCCTCAAGGCCGTCGGCTACACGCTCACCTTCGTGTAGCAACGAGTTTGCCCGGAACTACAAGGGCGTCGTGAGTTTCTCGAGGAAGGTGTCCTGCGCCGAAACGCGTTCCTCGCCTTTCGCGGGCTTGAGTCTCCGATAGCTGCCGTCGCCGCTCAGCACCCAGGCCTGGCAATTGTCGGCGAGGAACAGCTCGAGGTGTCGGCGCAGCTTTTCCTTAATCGCCTTCTGCCGGATCTCGAAGCAGGATTCGTTGCGGCGGAACATGTTGCGATCCATCCAGTCGGCGCTCGAGCAGTAAAACTCCTCGTCGCCGTCGTTGAGGAAGTAGTAAACGCGGGAATGCTCGAGGAAGCGGCCGACGATGGACCGCACGTGAATGTTCTCGGACAGCCCCTCGATGCCGGGCCTCAACGAGCAAATGCCGCGTACGATCAGGTCGATCTTCACACCCGACTGCGACGCCTCGTAAAGCGCGTCAATGAGTTGCTGCTCGTTGAGCGAATTGACCTTGACGATGATGCGTGCCTCCCTGCCGGCTTTCGCGTGCTCCGTTTCGCGCCGGATCTTCGC
>JBFJQO010000175.1:0-5649 GCA_041616535.1 Woeseiaceae bacterium
CTGCCCTTCATGCAGCCTGCGAACAGCGCATCCATCTGCTCGTGGGCCTCGGCGGGCGGCTTCCACAGGTTATTCGGGCCGGCATCGTCTTCGTGCTCGGTGCAGACGAAGGTCAGGTGCTCGACGCGCGCGACGTCATTCGGATCGGAGAGGTGCAGGTAGCAGCCGGGGTGGGTGTCCTGGTTGAGCTTGGTCAGCGTGCCCTTGGAGAGCATCAGCTCGATCAGGTCCTGATACTCGGCCTCGGCGCCGGTGCACCAGTGTATGGCTTCGGGTTGCGTGTGTGCCGCAATGCCCTCGACCCAGGTCTGCAGCGATTCGAGTTTCGTCGTCATTGTGTGGATTTCTCGGAAAAGCAAGCGAAAAAACGGCCGCAGCATTGGACCGCTTCAAAGTTTCGCTCGCAATTATACGCTGCAATCGCATGCATTGTGGTACCCCGGAACCGGTATTTCGCCGCCGATCCGGTACGTTTGGCAGCATTTCGCCGCAATTGACGCGCGCGCGCCGTGGGCCAAGCGTGTACCCTTGCGCCGTGACCGACCTGAGCGAGTATTTCGGGCCCGAGAGCCCGTTGCAACGGCACCTGCCCGGCTTTCAGCCACGGGCAGGTCAGGCCTTGATGGCCGAAGCCGTGGCCGAGGCCATCGGCAGCGCGGACCGCCTCGTCGTCGAGGCCGGGACCGGCACCGGCAAGACTTTCGCCTACCTGATCCCGGCGCTGCTAAGCGGACGCAAGACGATTATCAGCACCGGGACCAAGGCGCTCCAGGACCAGCTGTACCATCGCGACCTGCCGCTCGTGGCCAAGGCCGTGGGCCGCCCCGTGACAACGGCGCTGCTCAAGGGGCGCGCCAACTATCTGTGCCTGCATCGGCTGGAGCAGGTGACGGAACCGGCGGCGACCCTCGACGACGACCTTCTTGCGGTGCGCGAGTGGCGGCATCGCACCGCCAGCGGCGACAAGGCCGAGCTCGCCGAGGTTGCGGAGGACTCGGCGATCTGGCCGCTGGTCACGTCGACCGCGGACAACTGCCTCGGCCAGCAGTGCCCCGACTACGCCCAGTGCCACGTCGTCCGGGCGCGCAAGGCGGCGCAGGAAGCCGATCTCGTCGTCGTCAACCACCACTTGCTGCTCGCCGATCTCGCGATGAAGGAGGAGGGCTTCGTCGAGTTCCTGCCGGGCGCCGAGGCCGTCATCATCGACGAGGCGCACCAGGTACCGGATCTTGCGACACAGTTTTTCGGTGTGCTGCTCGGCACGCGTGAGCTCGAGCGCATCGTCGACGAGTTGCGCGCCGCGACGATACCTTACGGGCAACCCGCGCTCGACCGGCGCGTCGACGAGCTGCAGACGGCAGTGCGCAGCCTGCGTGCGGATGCGCCGCGCAAGGAAGGGCGCTACGAGCTCGGCGAGGTGGTCGGTGAGATGCGCGAGTCGCTCGACCGGCTGGCGCACGCGATCCACGACGCGCAGACGGCCGTCGCCGACCTTGTGGATGCGAGCATCGAACTCGAGAAACTGCACGAGCAGCTCATCGGCTGCGGCGAGCGCCTCGGACTGCTCGCGAGCGAAGACAGCTGGGACGGCCTGCGCTGGCTGGAGGTGAATCCGCGCAGCCTGCGGCTGAACCTGACGCCGCTCGACGTGTCGTCGAAACTGAACAGCCTGATCGACAACGGCTTCCAGGCGTGGATCTTCACGTCGGCGACGCTGGCCGTCGGCGAGGACTTCTCGCATTTCACGTCGCGCATCGGGATCGCCGGCGCCACGGGGCTGACGTTTCCGAGCCCCTACCGTATCGAGCGCAACGGGATGATCTGGCTGCCGCCCGGCCTGCCGCAACCCTCGGACCCGGGGCACACGGACGCCATGCTCGAGGCTGTCACGCCCCTGCTCGATGTAACCAAGGGCGGCATGTTCTGCCTGTTTACGAGCCACCGCGCACTCAACAACGCAAAGGCCTGGTTTCGCACGCACAAGCGCGTGCTCGGCGGGCGCAAGCTGCTCGTCCAGGGCGATGCACCGCGTGACGACCTGTTGCGCCGTTTCCGCCGGGCCGGCAACGCGGTGCTGCTCGGCACGGGCAGCTTCTGGGAAGGCGTCGACGTGCGCGGCCCCGCGCTCAGCGTGGTGGCGATCGACAAGCTGCCCTTCGCCTCGCCCGCGGACCCGCTCATGATGGCGCGGCTCGAGTTCATCCGGCGCGAGGGCGGCAACGGCTTCATGCAGCACCAGTTGCCCCAGGCCGCGCTCGCGCTCAAGCAGGGCGCCGGGCGCCTGCTGCGTGACGACACCGACTTCGGCGTCGTCGTGCTGTGCGACCCGCGTATCACGGGCAAGCGCTACGGCGACACGTTTCTCGAGGCTTTGGCGCCAATGCCGACGACGGCATCGCTCGACGATGTGACATCATTTCTTGCCGCACATGAACGCAAAGGGGCGGTCGCTTGAAACTGCTCGCCATCGATACGTCGTCGCTCGCCTGCACGGTGGCCCTGCTATCCGGCGACGACATACTGGAGCGTCATGAGGAGCAGGCGCGCGAGCATACACGCCTGCTCGTGCCGATGGTGCGCGAGGTGCTTGGCGAAGTCGACGTCGCCGACCTCGACGCCATCGTGATCGGCAACGGTCCGGGATCCTTCATCGGCATGCGCATCGCGGCATCCGTGGCGCAGGGGCTGGCTCACGGCGGCGGCCTGCGGGTCGTCCCGGTTTCGTCGCTGGCGTGCGTCGCGGCCCAGGTCTTCGACGAATCGGACGCGGATGAAGTCGTCGTCGCCCAGGATGCGCACATGGGCGAGGTGTACCTGGGCGCCTACCGGCGTGGCGACGGTGGAGTGCCCGTGCCGGTGCTCGACGAGCGGCTGCAGACGCAGACGCCGATCGATGAGCTGAGCAGGTCGTCAGCCGGCGGCCGCGTGGCTGCGGGCTACGGTTGGCAACGCTACCCGGCGCTGCTCGCCGCGAACGAGGACCGTATCGGCAATACGAGCGCCGTGTTGTATCCACGGGCCCGGTTCCTCCTCCCGCCCGGTCGCGCAGCGCTCGCCGAGGGCCGGAGCCTCGCCCCGGAGGACCTCGTGCCGGCGTACCTGCGCAGTAAAGTTGCCGAGAAACCGGCGCCGGCTTCACCGTAACAGTTCTGTAATATACTGCTGTTGAAATGCATGGTTTCGCACGTTCAGAGCCAGCATGACCGCACAAAAGATACTGATCGTCGAGGACGAACAAGCGATTCGCGAGATGATCGCCTTTCATCTGTCAAGAGCGGGATACGAAGCCATCGAGGCGCGCGATTGCAGAGAGGCCCGGGAATTGCTTGCCGACGAGCGGCCGGACCTTGCGCTCGTCGACTGGATGTTGCCGGACGCCAGCGGTCTCGAACTCACCCGCATGCTCAAGCGCGACGATGACTACGAGGATCTCGCGATCATCATGCTGACCGCGCGCGTCGAGGAACGTGACAAGGTCTCGGGCCTCGAGGGCGGCGCCGATGACTACATTACGAAGCCGTTTTCACCCCGCGAACTGATCGCGCGAATACAGGCGGTCCTGCGCCGCGCCGGCAGCGCAAATGAAGACGTGGTTCATTCGGGCGTGCTCGAGCTCAACGTTGCCGGGCACCGCGTGTTGTCGGACGGCCGCGAAATCAAGCTCGGCCCGACGGAATATCGTCTCCTACACTTTTTGATGACACACCCCGAGCGTGTCTACAGTCGCACGCAATTGCTGGATCGCGTATGGGGGGCGAACGTCTACGTGGAAGAGCGCACGGTCGACGTGCACGTCCGCCGCCTGCGCAAGGCCCTGTCGGAGGTCGGTGCCGACGACTACATCCAGACCGTGCGAGGCGCCGGCTACCGATTCTCGGCTCGCGATGTCTGACGCTGCGAGGAAGTTCGTTGTCGGCGTGCTGCTCGTGCTGGCAGCAGGGACCGCGATCGGCTGGGTCTATGGCAGGCCGGATATCGGCCTGCTCGTCGCGGCGCTCGCCGTGATGCTGTGGCAGGTCCGGCAACTGCTGAGCTTCGAACGGGCGCTGCGAACCGGTAATTTCGACGCCTTCCGCTACGGCGAGGGTATCTGGCAGCAGATATTCTCCCGCTTTCGCTACGAGAACGAGAAAGCGTCCCGCCGCAAAGCCGGCTACCGGCAATTGTTGCGCGAGATCCGCAAGTCCACGAATGCGATGCCCGACGGCGCCGTCATCCTCAATGCCGAAAACGAAATCATTGCCTGCAACCGGGCCGCCAAGCAGCTCGCCGGGCTGAAGCGCAAGAAGGACCGCGGGCAGCGCGTGGACAATATCCTGCGCGACCCGGAGTTGACGGAGCTGCTGCATGCCGACGACCAGTCGTACTCGGTCGAAATCGCTTCGCCGATGGTCGACGGCAACTGGCTGAACTGCCGTGTCGTGCCGTACGGTGCCGACCAGAAACTCCTGTTGATGCGCGACGTGACCGAAAGCATTCGTCTCGGCAAGATGCGTCGGGATTTCGTGGCCAACGCGTCGCACGAATTGCGTTCACCGCTGACCGTGATCAGCGGCTACCTCGACAGTCTTGCGGACGACGACAACATGCCCTCGAACTGGAGCAAGCCCGTCGCGCAGATGCGGGGCCAGGCGGAGCGCATGAAGCAGATTCTCGGTGAGCTGCTGGAGCTGTCGCGGCTCGAGGGTTCGGGAAAGGCCAGGTCGAACGATCCCGTCGACGTCGAACGCCTGCTCGTCGATTCCAAGCAGGCGTTCGAAGGGCATGCCGACATCGCCGGCATCACGGTGCAGGCCGAATCGACGGCGCGGCTGCTCGGCAACGCGGCGGAAATCGAGACCGTGTTGGTCAACCTGTTGTCGAATGCGATCAAATTCACGCCACGGGACGGCAGTATTACGCTGACCTGGCGCTCGAGCGACGATGGCGCGGAGCTGGTTGTCGCCGATACGGGTGAAGGTATCGACCCCGAGTTCATCCCTCGCCTGACAGAGCGCTTCTTCCGCGTCGACAAGGGCCGCACGCGTGACGACGGTGGCACGGGCCTCGGACTGGCCATCGTAAAACACGTGTTGGCACGCCACGACGCAGAGCTGATTATCTCGAGCGAGCCCGGGAAGGGCAGCGAGTTCACCTGCCGTTTTCCGCCCGATCGCGTCGAACTGGCCGCGCCGGTCCCCCTGTCATAAAACTCCAACACTGCTGTCATATAAGCGACACGTGGCCTCGTTAACCTGCCGCTAATCTCTTTGTAACCTGACAGAAACGAACGGGCTGACAGCCCGGTTTTGGGGACAGCCAACATGAAATCACACCTCATGCCAGCATCATTTCTTGCAGCACTGGTCCTTACGCTCACGTCGCAACCGGCAACGGCGCAGGACAGCTGGGCCGACCGCATCACAATGAAGGGCGCGGTGACAACCCGATGTCGACCAACCAGTCCTTCGACGACGGTTTCTCGACCAAGGACATCGGCGTCGACCTGGCCTACGTTGACTGGAAAGTCCGGGATGACCTCAACGTCTACGCGGGCAAGATGAAGAACCCGGTATTCAAGGCCGGTGGCGTGCCGCTGATCTGGGACGGCGACCTCAATCCGGAAGGAATCGCAGCCAAATACGCCTCGGGCGGGTTCTTTGCCGCAGC